>CALGLS010000202.1 GCA_937959375.1 uncultured Saprospiraceae bacterium | reverse complement strand
AGACCCTGCTGAAATTAGTGGAGGTATTTCTACCGATTTTTTCGAAGCAGATGAGCCAACTGATTTTGGAGTAATCAAAAAAATGCTAGAGCAAGCAGGAACATTTCCGAATTTCAGTTTCCTAAATGTATCCTTCAATATTTACGAAAGTGACCTAGATGGACAAATAGAAACCATGGCGATGACTTTGGCAAAAGGTTCTGAATATTTAGCATCTTTAAGTAATTTAGGTTTGCCTAAAAGCATGATCCAAAAGCAACTAAAATTCGATATTGAAATTGGAAATAGTTACTTGATTGAGATCGCGAAAGTGCGTGCTTTCCAATTAATGTGGTCACAAATATTACAAGCTTACGGACTAAAAGGAACCGCTTTTGTAAACGCAAGATTATCCGCCTCGGCTTATGCAGACGATCAATACAGTAATATGATTCGTGGTACCGCAATGGGGATGTCAGCCGTCATCGGCGGCATCAACCGTTTGACCATCTTACCAGCTAATGCGACAAAGGAAGCAGCGACAGATTTTACTCGAAGAGTTGCGCGTAATCTGCAACACCTTTTTAAAATGGAGAGCTATTTGGATCGAGTAGTTGACCCTGCTGCAGGTTCGTATTACTTAGAATATTTGACGCAATATATTGGAAAGAAATGTTGGGCGCGTTTTCAAGAAATTGAAAAAGAAGGTGGTTACTTGAAGTTGTAAAAAAAGAACAACCTGTTTCCGAAATGTGTAACCGAGAGGTTTTCCTCTAGTAAAAATGGGGGAGTGACTAAAGAGACTTAAAAACAACGAAGCAGAATTCGACTATTGCCAAATTCTGCTTCGTAATGTATACAACTGAATTTAATCAGTTATGAAAATTACTGCTTAATACTTAGTGTATAAGAGTCATCATTATTGTCAATTGTCTTATTGACATTCGTGATCTTAATGAAGAAGTACTCACCAGCAGCATTTCTTACTACGAATTGATTGTAATCAGGATTAGAAACAAGATCAATTGCATTTGTAGTAGTAATTGGGTCACTATTATCAAAAGCTGCAATAATCTCTTCTTTCAAAGCAATGTTGTCAAATTTGAATCCTTCTTGTAAGTTATTCGCAGAGCGAATTTCAGAACCGTTAGTACCAGAAATTTGTTGTTTCCAGTTTTGATCAAGAGGAAGAGAAGTATCAATACCCTCATCCTTAATGTCAGCTAGTGGATCATTTGAACCAACATTTTCGTTTCCTGTATTAAGGTCACAACCTCCTGTATTTACAGGACCAGCAGCGTTCAATAATGCACCAACAATTACATCGTCAATTAAAGTACCAACAGAAACAAAAACACCTGCTTCCATTTCTTCACCATTAGCATCAGTTACTACCATTCGGTATTCACTTGTACCCGCACTCGAGTGTGCTGTAATTTGAGCTGCTAAGTTCATGAAGCTAGTTACTTCGTCACCAACTAAAGTATAAGGATTTTCAGCCCAGTCTAAACGACTAACGTCAACAATATCATTGTTTTCATAAACAGTTACTGTTGCAAGATCAAAATCACCTTTAGTGGCATCAACAGAAAGACAGAAACTGCTTCCTGCTTCTACTGTCGTATTTACAGTGAAGCAACCCATAGAAACAGAGTGGTTAACTTCAAAAACAGTTGGAGCAACATCAGGAACTGTGTTTACATCCAAAACAGCGTTAGCTCTATTTTGAGCTTTGTCAGTGATTTCAAAATCATAAGTAGCTACTCTTTCGTCATCATGAGCAACAATAGTAATTGTCCAATCTAATGCATCAACATTAGCATCACCAACAGTTTGAGGATTATTAGCAGGATCAGTATGTGCAAAAGTAATTCTACTGAAATCTACTTGAACATCGTCTTCGTAAATAGTAAGGCTAAGCAACTCATTGTCGCCTTTAGCAGCACTGATGTTTACCGTAAAAGTCTCACCAGCAGCCAATGTCGTATCAGTAGTGATCACATCAACACCATCAAGGAAAGTAATCGTTGGAGGAAGCGTAGTTGAAGGATCAGTACCATCGTCTTCACCACATGAAGAAATTGCGAAAACGGCTAGTGCCAAAAATAGCACTCTAAATAAAGAAAGATTTTTCATATTGAATATGATTTAGTTTTTCAGTAGTGATCATAGCTTTTTAGAAATCACTACCTACTGGTTAATGGATAAAAGGATTAATTATTTTATTTTAAGTAATTGGTTAAAAATAACCTTTCACTTACTTATATGTCCTAAGACATTTGAAGAAACGTATGAAGATCATGTTATGTTGGCTCTAGAGGGACATAAAATCGCTGCAAAAGTATGAAAGTTTTGTTAAGAAAAATACGTGCCACAGTTCTTTTGTGACATTATTGAATTTGTAATTACTTTAATTCGTAGTTATAGACGAAGAAAAATGGGAATGTAACAGATATAAATTAGTTTGAATAGGGAAGGGGATGTAATTGAGCAATATTGTTTTGTTAAGTATTATTTTTTGTTGGAAGACGGAAGACCGTATCTGTCTAACTGCGCTGCCAGATAGAGACAGAAGTTTCCCGCGATCGTGTATACATAGCAGAATAGAGCTTCGGACTTCGGACTTCCGTCATTCTTTATTAAAAGGATTATTCGAAAAGGTGCCGGTAGTTGTAAGAGAGATTCAGTGAATTACTTGTTGTTACAATTAATCAAATGAGCGCTACCGGACACCTTACGAATAATCAATGTGTGGACTAACTCTACTGCAATCTAATCAATAAATCTCCCTAAATCCATAGCAAAACCGCCTCCTAAAGGCTAGTTCTGATATATTAAGCATCTTTAACTTGTGTCCCTTTTTTTAACTTCTAGTTGTTAATGTTTTTGAATTTTAAATACTTGATTTACAGCGATTTGCAAACTTTTTAACATTTGCCTCAAAATGGCCTAAAAAACTTTAACGCTTGTTAAATCTCTTATGAATTAGAATTAGAATTAGAATTAGAATTAGAATGGGAATGGGAATACCCAACTGAGGCGATATGTCGCGGGCAGATTTCCCTTTAGGGATTAAGGGCGCGCGAAGGGAATACCACAAACCAAGTGAACATTGAATTTGAGACTAAATTGTCCATTCTCATTCAAACACATTAAGGGCAATTCTAATCCTAATTCCCATTCAAATTCTAATTCTCCCCTATTTCACCTACTTTTGTAGCATACTAATTGATCACAAACATTTTGAAAAGAAAAAAACTCCTAACAGCTAGCGAATACGTTGATGGTATAAAATCCGGTGATCGGTTTATACTGAGTAGAGCCATTACTTTGATTGAAAGTAATAAGGTAGCACATCGCGAACTAGCTCAAGAGATATTATCTAAATGCCAAGAAAGTAATCAGACTTCTTTCAGAATAGGAATAACTGGAAGTCCAGGTGTAGGGAAAAGTACTTTTATAGAAAAAATAGGAAGCAGCCTAATTGAACGAGGACATCGCCTAGCCATACTCACGATTGACCCAAGTAGTCAGATTACTAAGGGAAGTATTTTGGGTGATAAGACTCGAATGAATGTTTTATCTGCTAGCGAAAACGCCTTTGTCAGACCTTCTCCTTCTAGCGGAACCTTAGGAGGCGTTGCGCGCAACACGCGAGAGACGATTCTGCTTTGCGAAGCTGCTGGTTACGATATGGTTTTTGTGGAAACAGTAGGAGTGGGGCAATCAGAAATTGCAGTCCATTATATGACAGATCTTTTTCTACTACTACTTTTACCTGGTGCGGGTGATGAGTTACAGGGTATCAAAAAAGGAGTTGTAGAAATGGCTGACTTACTAATCGTAAACAAGTCGGATGGTGATCGCGAAAAGCTAGCTCAGCTCACCCGCAGGTCTTATGTAAATGCCTTGCGTTTATTTCCATTAAAAGATAAAGACAGTCGGCCTGATGTTTATACTTGCTCCGCGATCAATGGCAATGGTATCCCCGAAGTGATGGATGCCTTAGAAGCTTATGCAAAACAAACAGATGTCATTAACAAAAATCGATTGGAACAAGATAAGTATTGGTTGCGCCAGTCTATCGAATCCGGTTTGATCTCCTCCTTTTTCGAGCATCCTTTATTGAAGGAGGAATTAGCGAAAGAAGAGCAAAGTATACTAGAAGGCAAAACCTCCCCTTTTTTAGCGGCTGAACGTTTGTTGAGGTTGTTTGAAAAACGATCAAAATAAGCTATTCTGCACTAAACGGAGGATTAACGGTTATAATCCAATGAAATTCTGAAACTACTTTTTCAGACACTATACTTTTGAATATTTAGTAAATAAAAAATTAGACAAAAGATTGTCAAACAGTTTTTAAAATATGTTATATTTGTCTCATAAGTAATGGCTTTACACTACAAAAATGTCAACTTAACATTACTTATAGCCAAAAACCGATACAAAAGTTGACTTTATAATCCCTGAACATATCATTTTGTATCTTTATACTGCTTACTTATGAAGTTTGGTGAAAACCTTTCCGCCATAGGCAGCCTCGCCTAGCACAGGCATAAAATAAAAACCTAAGTTCAGAGATAACCAAAATAGCGTAAACTGCCATTGCAACTGACACGGCCACCTTTTCAATGAAATACCTTTTACTCTCCATTGTATCGATTTTACCTTTTGTCGCTTTTGCGCAAAGCAATATAATTGACAAGGTCCAATCTCATCTAATACACAAGCAATACAAAAAAGCAAACGATCTAATCACTCTTGGATTACAAGAAGCGAAAACGGATGCTTCTGTAAACAAGGATGCGCTATGGTATTACAGAGGTAAGCTTTTGAGTCAAATGTATTTTGAAAAAGCGAACAGCGTTGAGGAGGAAATGGCAGATTATTTAAAACGTTCCTACATATTGTTAGGAGCGATTGCTGCTTTCCAAAATGCTTCCTTAGGAACGGATGAATCCTACCAAAATATGTCGTATCGCCAATTGGGCGGTTTGCATCGTTTTCTCAAAAGAGTTGGTCTGATGTATTTTGACCAAGGGGATACAGAGCGTTCTTACCTCAATCTTCGATGGGCACGTAATTGCGATAAGTTTATTGAAAAATATTTGACTGATCATGAGGCATATGAAATGGACACCATGCTCATCTATCTGACCATTTATACTGGCGAGTTGACCAACCGAAATTATGAATCCAGCTCATTGTATGAAGAGTTAAGTTTGAAAGGAGTCAGCGAGCAAGAAATGTTTGTACACAACTTTATGATGTTGGTTGGTCTTGAAAAAACGAAAGAAGCAGAGGCTCTTTTAAAACAAGGATTAGTTAAATATCCTCAATCGAATGAACTAGTCATGTATATGCTGCACTGGCTGACGACCAATGAGCGCTATCAAGAGGCCATTACTTTCGTGGATGAACATCTGGAAGATATGCCAGATCAAGAGGCAAAACTATATTTTATCAAGGGTATCGCTTGGAATCGTTTGTATGAAGAAGCTATGGCTCAACATCACCGAAATGCGACCTTGTATTTCAAAAATTCTGAAGCAGCTTATCGCAAAGCACTTAGTATATCTCCATCTTCATTTGATTATGCCTATAATCTGGCTGCCTTGTATTATAATAAAGCTTTGATGCTTGATACTGATGAAGGGGCACCACAAACAACTGAAGCTAGAGAATACGCACTAATGATCCAACGCGCTGAGAAAACCCTTGAAATTACTATGCTTTTGAAGTCAAGTGACTCAAAAGTAATAGACGCTTTGGAAGACATCTATCGTAGAACGAATCAAACTGAAAAGCTACTCAAATTACAAAAAACTAAAGGTTAAATTCTTCTCCCCGCCATTTGTTGACATATAGCTACAAAAGTCAAATTATTAATTTTACGAATTAGGAATAAACTTTGCATATTGCACTCTAATTGAGTGTCTATATGTCGTACAACTTTATTAGACCTCTTCGCGTTACACTTATTCTAAATAAACGATTAAAATTTTACTGAAATATGTCTGAAACGAGAAAAGTTATTGTTTGTGGCTCTGGCGGAATTGGTCGAGCAGTCGGTCTTATTCTAGCAGATAATAAAGACCTGAATATTGAATTATTTATGGGAGATTTATACATGGAATCTGCACAATCTGCTTGTGATTGGATTCACGAAGGTTTGCAACAAGAAGGTGTAGCTACTCCTTTTCAAATGCCAAAAGAAGGTGCTAGTGACGAAATGATTGAAATTTTCAAAAACGGTGAAGTGGTTTTAGATTGCCTGCCAGGAAGTCAAGCGCCACGTATCGCTCGTTTGTGTAGAGAACATGGTTTGCATTACGCTAACCTAACTGAATACGTACAGGAAACCAATGACGTAATGGAAATTGCAAAAGGTGCAGATACGGGTTTTGTTCTTCAAACTGGATTGGCTCCAGGATTTATCAATGTATTGGCTAATCACCTCTTTCAACAATTCTGTAAAGATAATGGCGTAGAAAAGGTAGATAAGATTACAATGAAAGTAGGTGCCTTGACTCGCCACGCAGTCGCTCCTCACTTTTATGGTTTTACTTGGTCTCCAATTGGTGTGGCAACCGAATATGTGAAAGATGCCATTGCCGTTCGTGATTACAAAATCACTGACCTAAGAGCACTTTCTGAAAAAGAAACCATCATTATTGACAACATCACTTATGAAGATAATTTGACTTCAGGTGGTGCAGCTGATTTGCCAATCGCATTGGCAGGAAAAGTAAAAGACCTAGATTATAAAACCTTGCGTTATCCTGGTCATTATGACTGGGTTGCCAATATTTTGGAAGCGATTCCAGAATGGGATAACAAGATCGAAGTACTTGAGAATAAAATGCTAAGTGATATTCCATCTGTTGAAGATGACGTCGTTATCGTTTATTCTTGTGTGACTGGAAAAGATAAAAATGGCGTTCTAAAAGCGATTGAAAAATCATACACTGTGAATCCTATGAAAGTAGGAACACAAACCTTACGTGCCATTCAATCAACGACAGCGGCACCGCTAGCAGAGTGTGCTCGTATCCTTTTGACGGGTCGTTGGAAAGGTGTTGTTTTGCAAAGCCAGTTAGATACAAAAGAGTTCTTGAACGGACCGATCGTGTCAGCTGTTTATGGAAAATTCAGCGAAGAGAAGGAACTGGTACCAAGCTAGTAGTTTTTTTCTTATCAATATAAAAAGCGCCATTGTTGTAAAAAACAGTGGCGCTTTTTTGTTGTATGAAAATTTGTAAAATAACTTCAAAATGAGAATTTGAGAAAGCTAAAACAACTTCTATAATATGATACTGGAGTTGTCACTGATATTTCTTCGAGAATACTACTTAATTATAGCTAATTTTATTTAACTTGTTCCAGCTAAGCTCACAACTTAAATAGAAAACATGACACCGTTTCACCTTGCCTTTCCGGTTAAAAATCTGGAAGCTACTCGTACCTTTTACGAACAACTTTTGGGTTGTAAGGTTGGTCGTACTTCTGAGCGATGGATTGACTTTGATTTTTGGGGACACCAGTTAAGTGCTCACTTAACAGAAGCGCCCATTAGTGAGCCTCCTGCAAATCCTGTAGATGGTAAACAAGTTCCGATCAAGCACTTTGGTGCAATATTGCAATGGGATGATTGGAATCGCCTTTCGGAAAAATTAAAAACCCATCGTATTGAATTTATCATAGAACCATACATCCGATTTAAAGGAGAGGTAGGGGAACAAGGAACCATGTTCTTTTTGGACCCTAGCGGGAATGCCTTAGAATTTAAATCGTTTAAAGATCCAAATCAGATTTTTGCAACTTGATTTGGATAATATCATTAGCCCCTCCTCAGTAAATAGTAATAAAAGAAGCATAAAACTAAAACTTGGATTTACACGACGATAGACGTGTGGGCTCGTATCTTATTTTAGAATTTTCAAACAACTTCTATATTTATTACTCACTTAATTCAAAATTTATGAAAAAATTATTACAACTTTTATGCACCGTGGTTTTGGTGCTGTCGAGCACATGGATATATGCTCAACCTGCCAACGATGATTGCGCCAACGCTGCAGTAGTAACCGAAGGCAACAATCAACCTTTTACTACGCTGATGGCTACTACTGATGGTGCCGCTCATGCAAATGATTGTATGTCTGATGGTGCTACACCAGATAGTACTTATTTAGATGTTTGGTATTCGTATACAGCGAGTTTTACAGGAGATGCTGAATGGTCTTTTTGTGGATTAGCTGACTTTGATACTAAAATATTTGTTTACGACGGTACAGCTTCGTGCCCTCCAGGGGATGATGATATTGTTGGGTGTAGCGAAGATGCATCTGGTTGTGCTAATGCCACTTCAGCTGTTGTATTTCCTGTTACAATGGGAAGTACTTACATCCTTAGAGTAGGAGGTTATGGTGATGGTGGTCCTGGAGAGAGTGGAACAGGAGCGTTCAATCTTGGTGAATACGTGCCACCAGTAGGACCAGATAATGACAACTGTGCCGATGCACAAGTAATCACATTAGGAATGGATATTCCATGTTCCAATGTAACCGCAAATCTTGATGGACCAGAACATCCAAATAATCCTTGTTTTGGATTTGGAGATAACACGGTACAGGCAGATGTTTGGTATTCTTATACTGCAAACTTTACGGGCACAGTACTTTGGTCTACTTGTAATTCAGTAACATTTGATTCACGTTTGGCAGTTTACCCGGCTAATGCAGGTTCTGGATGTCCTTTTGAAGATGCAGATTTATATGCTTGTAATGACGATGGTGGAGGATGTATGGGATATTCTTCAGAGTTGTATTTTGACGTAGAGAATGGTGCAACTTATTTGTTGAGATTAGGGGGATACAATGCGGAAGAAGGAGATGGTACGATGAACCTTATTGAAATTGTTCCACCAGAGCCACCAATGAATGATTTGTGTACAGAGCCAGAAAGTGTGTTTGTGATGACACAAGAAGAAGCTGACGATTTTGTGTACACTTTTCCAGGCTTGACAATAGCTTCTTCAATTGATAATGATGCATTTTTGTTTCCTAAGTGCTTTACACCAACGAGTGGAGAGTTTGGGGATGTTTGGTATACTTTTGATCCAGAAGGTCGTACCGAGATAGGCGTTCGATTTAGTAGTTCCACAGAGGGAGCATCTTATTATTTTGATATTTGGGAGGACTGTGATAGTTTAGGTTATGCGCCTATTATGGATGATTGTTTTTACTTCGATGGAGACGATGGAAGTACTTTCTTTGAAGACACGATTACGAATATTCCAGAATCACATGGTCAGTATTATCTCCGAATTTCAACCGCCTATACTTATGATGCTCCGGGGGAGTACTTCTTCCAATTGTTTGGAGAAGAAATAGTTTCGGTGAAAGAATTGGCATTAGAAAGTATTAACTTCTATCCAAATCCAGTGTCTGATATAGCATTGCTTGAATTTGATTTGCCAAAATCAGATGATATTCAAATTGAGATAAATGATTTGCTGGGGCAAAGTATTTATTTACAAGACAGGGGAACCGTGATGTCTGGTAGACAAAATATGACATTTGATTTGTCAAACTTCCAATCTGGAATTTACATTCTGTCTGTTCGCTCAGGAGATCGAGTTAAAAGTATGAAGTTTATAAAAGAGTAAACTTAAAACAACTTCAAATAATAAAAGCCGGTAGTTTGTAAAAACCACCGGCTTTTTCTATGTAGGTAGCTAATGATTAGGGTAACCATAAGCTACAAATAAGTCGAACTCTTTTAGTGAAAATCGGTCATAGGAATGCTTATATAATTCTGCACTAAGGAGTTTTTGGGAAACGTTTCATTGCTAATATAACGATTTTTTTAGATACTTGAATAATTAAGCATGTAACTGAGTGATTAAGTTCTATTTCTAAGGTCTTAAGTGATTTCATTTCAAATAATTGATATTCGATAAAAAAATAGACGTTTTTATCGAATTATCTTGAATACTACCTTTAGGAAAGGCTTATCTTTGGATAGATAATAAGCTTGTTTTACCACAAAAAGCTTAATATTACACCTTAATGACACGTTTTTTGATAAAAAAACAATTAAATTATGGGAAGACCCAACCAATTATAAACTAGCTACGTAATAAGTAGTGAAGAGGGATAACTAGGCCTTTGATCGACTTTCGCCTTTATTATATGCCTTCTTCTTTATTTAGCAACCTAGCCCCAAAACCTAACTCAAGCAATTTGACATATATTTACACCTTCTGTGTTAAAGTAATTACATTGTTTGATCATATTAAAAAAAGGTTGTATTATTAACGATCACTAAATTTATTTGCTATGAAAATGTTTAAATTTTCTACTCCTTTTGTTTTACTCGCCGTTTGCATCTTTATGACTTCTTGTCAAAAAGACGATAATGAGAATGGTGAAGATCCTGTCTCTTATAGCTACTACACACCTGAGAGCTACGCTATGATGAGTCAATACCTTGATATTCCTGAATCTCCATTAGAATATAAATTGGATTTCCCAGATTATTACAATACTGATTTTACTTTATACGATAAAGATATCGCGACATTAGGGCGTGTACTTTTTTATGATAAAAACTTATCAGATGATCGTACCATCTCATGTGCATCTTGCCACAAGCAAGAAATAGCCTTTTCTGATGATGTTGCTTTTAGTAGAGGTATTGCAGAAAATGAAACGGAAAGAAATAGTTTGGCTCTAGGTTCTGTTTTTAGTTTCAGTGAATACTATGGAGCTGAAAGCTTCGGAAGAATTCCTTTTTTCTGGGACAATAGAGCTACTACTGTGGCTGAGCAAGCAACTGCTACTTTTGCAAATGACCTTGAAATGGGTATGGAAATGCATGAAGTAGTTGATCGTGTAAAAGAGCAACCTTACTACGAACCTCTATTTGCTGCAGCTTTTGGAAGAACGACTGATATAAATGATGAAAATGTATTAGAAGCTATCTCTGAATTTATTAATAGTATGGGAAGCTTCGGGTCTAAATTTGATGAAGGACTTAGTCTGGCTGCTGGAAGCGGAGGATTTAATGTTACAGCTGCCGCTCAAGAAGATTTTCTTAACTTTTCGGTTCAGGAAAATATGGGGAAAGCAATTTACCAAAATGACTGTGCGGGTTGCCATAGTGCCATTGTATCTGCTCCATCAAGAACTCGATCTAATAACGGTTTGAAAACAACTGGTAATTATGCAGATAAAGGTATTGGAGAAATGACGGGTCAAGCACAAGATATGGGGGTATTTAAAGTACCTACCTTACGAAACATCGGACTTACTGCTCCTTATATGCATGATGGTAGTCTTGCAACTCTAGAAGAAGTGATCGAGCACTATAGCAGTGGAATTGCAAATCATGATAATCTTGACTTTGGTCTTTCACCAGGAGGATTTAATTATAGTCAAGCTGAGAAAGATGCTTTGCTTGCTTTCTTAAAAACTACTGACGACGAAGAATATACTAAGGCCGTTAAATATAGCGACCCATTTAAGCAGTAATAAAAATAGTTTGTTGTGAACAAACAAAAAAGGGGCAGGCGTTTAAAACACCCTTGCCCCTTTTTCTAATTTCTAAGATTAGCCTCCCCGTAAATATTCAACCATGATTTTAAGATACTCCCGTTTTATTTTAGCCATCTCATGTGCTGCTTTGATCGGTATGCTCAGTAGTTGTAGTACTGCTTTTCAAGCACATCAAGATATGTTACTAACCGTCACAGAAAAGAATGATCTGAAAGCTACTGGTAGCATAAATAAATCAGAAACGACTGATGACTCTCCTTTTTATAACGGACAAATCAGCTACAGTCCAATTAAACATCTAGGTGTGTCAGCTAAGTATTTTAGCTATAAAGAATTACTAGAAGGTTCTAACAATGTGTTTGATAATAATACAAAAGAGATTGATGGAGAATATGGAGAAATTGCAATTGGAGGATATTTTAGTCCTAACTTAAAACTAAGAGAAGAAGATTTTCCTAGTAAGCTTTTCATGCCTTTAGCGTTTACAGGTGATTTGTATGTTGGCTACGGAAAAGGAAGATTTCATTCCTTATTTGGAAAAACAGCAGAACAAAAATTAGAGTTCAATCGAATCTTTGTCCAAGCGGGACTACATTTTAATTGGAAGATTGTAAAAGTATCCTACTCTTACAGGCTCTTCGGTTTGGATTATACAAGAATGAATTTAACGGGTGATGTTACCCCTGGTAATCTCGAAGTATTTGAAGACCTCTCAAAAAGTGGATTTAATATATATCGGTCTTCATCTCTTCGAATGCAAATGGGACCAAGACATGCGCAGTTCTATGTTGATATGAACTTCAATAACTTACCAGAGAATATCCGTGACTTTTATTTTTATGAAAAAATTGGTGGTATAGGAATAATCGTTGATCTTAACGAGTTTTATAAAATGGGAAAGCTACTTAAAAAGTAAGCCCTTCAACTACTTTTGTAAAACTGCTTAATAGAATGAGGATTTTTTTCTACACTTTACTTACGTTGGGGTGCTTAGTGTTTTGTAGCTCATGCGCTGAAGTTTTTGGACCTACCAATCATCACCATATCGTTAGCCCCAACAAAAAGGGATCACTACAATTGAATGGTGGATTTTACGACACTTACGATAAAGGGGAAGTAAAGGAATACCCCGCTCCGCTCCGTCGCTTTTCTTATGGTATACAAGTCGGATATAGCCCCGTCGAACGCCTAGGCGTAATAGCTAACTACTTCCGCCCTAACTATTTCTTCCGGTCCAACGTCGGACAATTGACCCCAAGAGGAGGCCTCATCGTTTCTTCTCTCAGTCCTGGTCAAGTCGATACCACCATTGCATATTTTGGACAGCTAGCTGATGTTGCTGTAGGAACCTATTGGAAAAAATCTTTTGATGGCTATCACCTTGAAGAGATTAATAAATTTTTCTTTGATCAAGATAATGAATGGCTTTTTGATGTTTATGCAGGAGTTGGAAAAGGAGAATTATTATCCAATTATTCTTTTATCGGAAATAAAGAAGTAAACTTTAACTTGTATTATATCCAAGGAGGAGTTCATTGGAAAAATGGCAAAGTTAAATTAGACTTAGTTCAAAGAATCGCTGGCACAAGTTTTAAAAAAATAGATTTTCAAGGAAACTTATTTAAAGATGATCTAGAACTAGGAAAAGAGTTAAATGAAAAAATTTTGGACTTAGCATCCATAACTAGTTTTAGATTAGGGATAGGACCAGAATATGGAAAACTTTATGTAGAAGGAAATTGGACCTCTTATTCTGGAGGTATCAAACGATTTTATTTTAATGGTCAACGGTTTAATGTAGGACTTCTCCTAGAATTAGATACCTGTTTCAGATTATTAAGAAAGAAGTGAAAAACTAGTAAATCATAGATTCTCCCGCCTTGATACATCTATTCTCTGCATAATTTTTTAGTTAGAATTTATAAAAACGTACTGTTTACAAGAGGAAAAAAACGGATGAAACAATTTCGACCTTTCCAAGTAAAATATAAGCGAAGCGCCCCTGTCGTTAAAAAACAATTGAATGGTTATTTCAACTCAATTGTGACTAGCGGTTAAAAGCGGCGTATAAATAGTAGAGTTTATACTGAATATTATTAAAGTAAGACTCGTTTAAATTAAAATGATAAGACCTTGAACACAAGGTAATTTTTCACCCAACTAAATTAATAAATAATGTTAGACAACATTTTAGACGGACTAAAAGGACAAGTAGTAAGCGCTATTAGCGAAAAGACTGGATTAGACGCTGGACAAGCTGAGCAAGCAATGCCAATGGCTAAGGAAAGTATCATGGAAGGTGTGATGGGCGCTGTAGGCGGTGGTAACCTGTCTGGCATCATGGGTATGTTCTCCGGTGGCGGAGGAGGTATGATGCAAAATATGGTATACCAAGGGATTGCTCAAAACTTCATCGGTAAGTTAACTGGTGGATTAGGAGTTAACTCTGGTATCGCTGGTACAATTTCTTCAACTGTACTACCAATGATTATGAGCAAGATTTCTGGTTCTGCTGCAGATGCTGACGGTAACGTAAGTGAAAACGGCATCATGAGCGCTCTAGGTGTAGATTCAGGAGGATTGATGGGTAAAGTAGGAGATATGTTAGGTGGCGCTAGTGATGCTGCTGGTGGAGCGGCTGATGGCGCTGGTTCTCTAGTAGATGGACTAAAGGACAAAGCTGCAGATGCACTAAAAGACAAAGCTGGTGACCTTTTAGGAGGTATCGGTGGAATGTTCGGAAAGTAATTTTCGAATTAAAATAAAAAAGCCCGATCAGATTTATTTCTGGTCGGGATTTTTTTGTTTTAATGGCTCCTTACGCTTTAGCTTCGACTCCGCTCAGCCGTCGCTGCTCTGTTTTTTATCATGCGAGTGGATATATGCATGGAGCTACATAACTCACTACCTCCGTCTAATCGAAATCGCAAGCGGCGTCAACTGCGCAACCCCCAGTCAAGTCCATCGTCCATCATTACACCCATCTAGTCAAAATCGCAAGCGGCGCCGACTGAGCGAAGCCAGGTCAAGTCCATCATTACACCCGTCTAGTCGAAATCGCAAGCGGCGCCGACTGAGCGAAGCCGAAGTCAAGCCTTCTTCAACTTCTCTTTCAAGTACTTTCCAGTATATGATTTCTTAACCTTCACCAAGCCTTCAGGAACACCTTGGTATAATAATTCACCACCACCTTTTCCACCTTCAGGACCAAGGTCAATGACCCAATCCGCAGATTTTATAACTTCCATATTGTGCTCGACTACAATCACGGTATGACCTTTTTCCACCAAAGCATTCAAGGCATCCAACAACTTTTGAATATCATGAAAATGTAAACCTGTTGTAGGTTCATCAAAAATGAAAAGGATGTGTTCTCGACTATTCACTTTGCCAAGAAAAGAAGCCAACTTAACACGTTGTGCCTCTCCACCTGATAGGGTACTAGATGATTGGCCCAACTTGATGTATCCCAAACCAACATTAAATAGCGGTTGAATTTTTTGAATAATATCACGCTCGTCAGCAAAAAAGTCAAGCGCTTCTTCAATACTTAAATTGAGAATGTCAAAAATGTTTTTGTCTTTGTAACGAACTTCTAAAACCTCTTGACGGAAACGCTGACCTTTACAATCTTCACATTCCAACCGAACATCTGCAAGGAACTGCATCTCTACAATTTGTTCACCTTCACCTTTACAAGCCTCACAACGACCACCTTCCACATTGAATGAAAAGTATCCCGGTTTGTAACCACGAATTTTAGATGCTTGTTGATTAGACATTAATTTTCGAATCGCATCATAAGCCTTTACATAAGTGACCGGATTTGATCGAGAAGATTTACCAATAGGACTTTGGCTAATCATTTCTATCTGCGTGATGGTTTTTATGTCACCACTTAATTCGTCATGGATGCCCATCGCCTTGCTATAAGATTCTCCCAACTCTTTCAATAAGGCAGGATACAGAATTTGTTTTACCAAAGTTGTTTTACCTGAACCAGAAACTCCACTAACAACCGTCAATGTGTTCAGCGGAAATTCTACATCAAAGTTTTTAAGATTGTGTTGACGATTACCTTTTAAGTGAAGCGAGCGTGTAAACTTGCGTCGTCTTTTTGGTAATGGAATCGACATCTTGCCATTCATGTAAAGCGCAGTAAGGCTATCAGAAGCCTCATCATAAATTTGCTCGTAAGGTCCAGCAAAAACAACTTCGCCTCCATGAATACCTGCATGAGGCCCCATGTCAATCAAATAGTCTGCGTTGCTAATCACATCTTCTTCGTGCTCCACTACGATAACGGTGTTACCTAGGTCGCGCAACGATTTTAAAACCTCAACCAGTCGATTTGTATCACGCGGATGTAAACCAACACTTGGCTCATCTAATAGGTACATGGAACTCGTTAAATTTGATCCCAATGTTCTAGTTAGATTAATACGTTGTGTTTCTCCACCACTTAGTGTGGAAGATACTCTGTTGATATTCAGGTAACCTAAACCAACCTTACACATGAACTTTAGGCGGTTGTTTACTTCTAGAATAATTCGTTTAGCAATCGTCTTGTCGTGTTCGCTGAGTTTTATTTTTTCAAAAAATGGAAGCAATTCGTCAATTGGGATGAGTACCAAATCAGGAATATTTTTTCCATCAATTTTGACGTAAGTCGCTTTCTCACGTAGCCGCCCACCATCACAAACATTGCAGGTGGTTCGCCCACGGTAACGTGCGAGCATGACTCGATTCTGAATTTTATAAGTCTTTTCCTCTAACTCATCAAAGTAGTCTTGAATGCCATCGAAATACTGATTGCCAGTCCACATCAACTTCTGCTCTTTACGAGTCAAGTCTTGCCAAGGTCGGTGTACCGGAAAATCAAATTTATGTGCTTGTTTCAAAAACCGTTGAAGCCACTGACCCGATTTCTCACCTCGCCAGCAAGCAATAGCGCCCTCAAATACTGATTTAGCAGCATTGGGAATCACTTTCATTTCATCTATTCCCATCGTTCGACCGTAACCTTCACATTGTCGGCAGGCTCCGTAAGGATTATTGTAATTGAAAAGTTGTGGACTTGGGTCCAAAAACTCCATGCCATCTAACTCGAAGCGATTATTGAATGTTTGCGTTTTTCCATCAATGACATCTACGATACAAGAGCCTTCACTTTCGTTAAAAGCAGTTTGTATTGAATCGGCGATTCGTTTGGTGTTTTCATCATCCTCTTTTCTGACAACTGTTCGGTCAATCAAAACGCGGATATCTTTTTTGGTAAGATCGATTACATTCTTATCAAGCTCTTTTGATTTACTTTCTAGAACATCCTCAATTCGTTGCAATTCCTTTTTGAATAAGATACGAGTATATCCTTTTTGTAAAAGGTGTTTTAGCTCATGTTCTAATTTACGTTCGTACTTATTTTGGATTGGAATGAAGAGTTGGACTTTGCTCCCTTCTTTGTTGCTCATTACAAACTTGACTACATCACTGACTTCGTGTCTCTTAACCAGCTTTCCAGAAATAGGGGAGTAGGTCTTGCCAATACGAGCGAAGAGCAATCGGAGGTAATCATAAATTTCTGTCAAAGATCCTACGGTAGAGCGAGCGTTGCTGGTGCTTGTTTTTTGCTCAATGGCAATTGCCGGGCAAATACCCTTAATGTAATCTACATCCGGTTTCTTCATACGCATGAGGAACTGACGCGCATAAGAGGAAAGGCTTTCCACATATCTACGTTGTCCTTCTGCATAAAGGGTATCCATCGTAATAGACGATTTACCTGAACCTGAAACTCCAGTTACGACTACTAGCTTGTTTTTAGGAATAGAAAGAGAGACGTTTTTGAGGTTATTACCTCGAGCACCCTTGATTCTGATGGTGTTTTTGTCGCTTATTTTGGTCTTTTTTGCACGTTTAGCTGTCGCTGTTGCTTTCTTCGCTGGCATATCTTAAGTGTGTTTATGCGGTTTCTCTAAGTCTGTATAAGGATATTCTGGCCAGAAAGTTTGAATCTTGAGGAGAAAACAATTTTTTATTATTTTTTACAAAAAAAATATTTTCCTTGAGAGAGGTCTGGCCGAAAGCCAAAAATACGTCTTTTTTAAGAGAAATTACTATGTAAAAACCTACTGTCACACAGGGAAATAAGAGAATATTAAGCCTTTGGGCTATTTCTTAACGTGGCAGTTAATTTTATGTTAATTTCAGTTAATTTCATACTATATGGGGCGACTTGTTGTAAATTGGACTTGACTTTGAAGATAAATAGTCAGACATTGAAGTCATCAAAGAAATTTGAACATCTAATTTTTTCACTTTAAAAGCTAAAATCTATAAGCGTTAAACTTCTACACTAAAGTATTTTTTTAAGACTAAGTAAAAAAAATAGGACAGTTATGCAAGTTACCACGCTTAACGATCAGCAATTGATCGTACACTACCTCGACGGAAACGAGAAGGCTTTTGAAGAACTACTGAAAAGACACAAGCAAAAGATTTACACATCAATTTATCTGTTTGTGAAAGACACGGCACTAGCCGAAGACATTTTCCAGGAAGTTTTCATTAAAATCATTGATACCCTAAGAAAGGGTAAATACAACCACGAAGGCAAATTTGTGCAGTGGGCGATGCGAATTAGCTACAACATGTGTGTAGATTATTTCCGCAGAAACAAGCGCCGACCTAAGGTTTCTCCAACAGAGACTTTTGACATTTTTGACGTGCTTCCTGTAAAGGAAGATAACGCGGAGCAAACCATTATCCGATCTCAGACGCATGATAAGATTCGTCGTTTGGTGGATATGCTTCCTCCTGAGCAACGTGAAGTTGTCATTCTTCGTCACTATGCTGATATGAGTTTCAAAGAAATCGCTCAACTAACTCGAGTAAGTATCAATACTGCTTTGGGTAGAATGCGATATGCTTTGATCAATATTCGTAAGATGGTTGAAGAGAGAGAAGTAACTCTTCAGTAATTCCCAGTTAACCTCTGGGTGCGTAACTTGTTTATGTGCCTTTTAAAATAGGCTAAAGGTGGTGCGACCGATTCGGTTGTACCACCTTTTTTCTTTTTTGTGTAAAATGACTATTCACAATCGCGTGATTAACCCTACTGAGGTAGGGTTCAAAAAACTACCTATTCACCAGCTGCGCATAGTCCTTGGCAAAGTAAGTAATAATA
>CALGLS010000201.1 GCA_937959375.1 uncultured Saprospiraceae bacterium | reverse complement strand
AGAAAGGCGATCTGATATTATGTTGATGTGCTTGTTTTCCATATAGTAATTGTTTGACACAAAAGTAGTTACTTATTGTTTGTTAGTATAGTATTCTGACGAAGAAATTTGCTTCAATTTATCCGAATCGTACTAACATTCGCCATCGAACTATACTCCCCCTTTGTAGTTAGAGAAAGTAATTCAATTTTGGTTTTCGTACAAACAAATAGTTGAAATTCGATTACAGATCGAATTATCTCAAATTGAGAACTATAGTTACGGAACGCTACATCTAGTAGATAAGGAAAGAAGAAAAATTACAGTTCAGTTTTAACGCAGTAGAGCGTGGTGATTTGTAGATCGAGGTATTTGACTTGAGAGGAGAAATGCTGAGGTAAGGTTCTGTGAAAATAGGAAAGGCTCCCAATCACTTTGATGTGGAGTTTAAAATATGACAAATGGGATTTACTTACTTCGCGTAGTGCAAGATGGAGAAGTAGAGACGATTAAGTTTGTGAAGGAGTAGGGGAGTGAAAGACGGAAGTCTGAAGACCGAAGTCGGAAGTTTCCTACGATCGTGTAATTTGCGATTAAGGGCAACTTCGGTCTTCGGACTTCCGTCTTCTAACTTCCATTCCTCTACACAAAATCACCCTCATCCCATTCTTTACGAAGTTTTTTAAACTCTTTGAGTTCCAACTCATCTTCAATCTCAAGTGGTTGTGCATCATGATTTACCTTATGATCCAATTTACGCATTTCTCTTTCTAGTTCACGTTCTTCCCATTCCTCAGTAAGTGCACCACCCGGAAATCCAAAGGTATTAAAATAGTGAATGATCAGTCCTACACTCCAAGGCAACATAGGAAAAACAAACCAAACATCGAAAGGGTCTGTAATCATGTTGAGTGCAAAGAAAAAAGAGCCTACAGCTAGGTAGGAACTAAGATGTTTGAAAAATCCTTTTTTCTGTTTTACTTTTTTCTTGGCTATTTTATACTGATCGTCTCGTGTCATGAAAGGCTGCGATTTAGTTGTGATAAGATGGATATTACAACTTAAAGATATCGAATAGGTTCAAATACCTGATGTTTTATAGATGAGTACACCATTTTATCGGAAGAACGAAGATTTTTGCGCTATACAGTTTCTGCTTGCGCTACTTTTGGGGATTTAGAACGAAGCATATTTCTACCAAAACTACCTGTCATGGTGGCCATTCCACCTAGAAGAGCTCCCATTAAGGCAGTGGCCAAGATCAATATATAAACGCTGCTATCACCGAATGTTGCATCCAAATTATTAAAGATACTTGCCATTTTCATTGGAAGGGTGGACCCTTGTTGGCTGAGAAAAAAGGCGTAGCCTCCCCACAATAAAAAGACGCCAAGGAAACCAGCAACGAAGCTAGACCAACCCCGCATTCCAGCAAGCCCTCCAACAACATAACAAGCGATCACCATACTCCACCAAGGAAAATACAATTGAGCAGCAGCTACCGCAATGATTAAGATAATTAAAGTAATGATGAATCGCATGATGAAAAATTTTGGTTTAATTCTACGGTTTTACCGCATGGTGTTTTACAGAAATTCAAATCTTGACTGGCGGTCTGTCTAGCTAAGCCAGACTACCTTGTATAGCTGTATTTTATGAAACTTAAGAAATAATGAATCGTTGATTTCTGAATTTTGAATCGTTGATTTTGCCTTCTACCGTATCAAGAGGGAAAATCAAAATTCCAAATCCTGACTGGCGGCTCTACAGGTTCAATGATTCATTATTATCTTCTTTAATGAGCAATTACAATAGATTTATGCCTATAAATTAGGCTAAGCCAGTTTGACTAGAGAGATTCTAATTCTAATTCTAATTCTAATTCTAATTCTAATTCTAATTCTAATTCTAATTCTAATTCTAATCCGGCTCCCATGACTCCACGTGTAGCGTATGTTCACCCAAGTCTTTCACAGATTTTAAATAGTGAAGTTTATAGTATTTTCCAGCTGCCCAGTCATCAATCATATTGTCATAATAAGGACTTGCAGGGTTGCCAGATTGACCGCCAGGATAAATTCCGTACGCTTCTACATCGCCTTCTCCAAATGCAACAACCATTCTCCAAGATGGTCCCCAACCGCCGAGTCTATTTTTTCTGCCTCGAATCGCATTTAAAGCATTCGGGGAACCGCCAACTTTCAATAAATTTCTTGAAAATGCTGGTATAGCTGTGAGGTGCGGAATACTAAGTTCTCTATATTGATACCACTTTAAGGTAGCACCGTTGTCAATTTCTAAATTCTGAACAGTGTTGCTCATTTCTTTGAAAGATTGATGTGCAATCTCTTTTGCGGTTTCGATTTTTGTAGTTGATTTTTTATCAAAAAACGCATGATTGGGTTGTTCACTGAGTAACTCAATCATTCGCCAATCTTCCACTGGCATGTTTCCTATTTGTGCTGCATATGGAGCGAGCTCATCCCAAGTATTTTCGCGGAAAGTTTGATACCATTCTTCAAACAAAATAGGGCTATGTCCTTCGGCAATATATTTATAATTCCATTCTTTTAGCTCATTGTAAAATGCTAGATCTGTTTCGTCCAAATCAGTAATATCGACGTACTTCAATAACTGAGGAAGGGCTTCTTCCGCTTTAATTGAGAAGTTATTGTTTTGCAAAGCCATCATATCCTCAGGAGTGATTTTGTCCATTTTACTGAGAATACGATTTAGAATTCGACCTCTGAAATCTTCAAAACTACCATTGTAGTAATACGGATAATCAGGACTGGTGGAATGTTGATTGGCAGAAGCGACAAAACCTCTTGCTGGATTCTTTACAGCGGGGATCTGCTCCTTAGGGATAAAACCTTTCCAATTGTTTGAAGACTTACTACCATCTTGAATGAAACGACCTTGTTCTTTATTTTTTATTGGAAAACGTCCTTGTACCTTCAAAGCTATATCTCCATCCTTACTGGCAAAGGCCATGTTTTGCGCAGGAGAAGAATAGTGCTGAAGTGCATCTGAGTAATCATTGTAGTTTTTAGCTTTGTTGAGCTTGCTGAAAGCACTTAGTTCATCTGTTTCTGATGAGGTGTGCGGCAGCCATTTCATGGCAAGATCTTTATTATCACTATCTTTTGATTCGTGAACGATAGGTCCCCAAACCGTGTATTTTACAGTGTCGTAAAGGGTGCCATATCCTTTTGCATGATAGGTTTCAATAACCTTGTCTACTTTTACAATTTTTCCGTCAAGGAAATAAGATTCCTTATCAGCTGAAGCCCAATCAATGGCATACCAGTCGAGTACATCATGCCCAACATTGGTGAATCCCCAAGCTACATTTTCATTGAACCCTAGCATGATGCCTGGCATTCCTGGAAGGGTAACACCATAAGTGTTTTGAGTAGGACTATGTAATTGTATTTCAAACCAAACCGAAGGTAAGGAGAGCTTTAAGTGCGGATCATTACAAAGGATGGGATATCCTGAAGCCGTTTTTTGTCCTGCAACTGCCCAGTTGTTACTACCAATGCCTTCATACGTTAGCTCGAATGGTCGTTCTGGTGCAAGGGATAAATCATTTTGTGGGTCAGCTGTTGAGCTAGTAAGTGGATTGATAAAGTCCCATTTTACATCTTCAGGGATAATAGGTGATTGTTTAGGGTTGTACTCAGGGTACAAAAAGTCAAACGTTTCTCTACCTAAAATAGAAAGCGCATTGGTCGATGATCGATCCAGCTCTCTAGAAGAAAGTGTTCTAGCCATTTCCTTGCTAAGTAATGCTGTTTTTAATTCAGACCAAGGTTCTGGTTTGAAATCCATCAATTTATATTCAATAGGGTAGTCCTTTGGTTCCAACGAATTGACAAAAGCATTGACACCTTTTACAAAAGCTTGCAATTTGGGATATTCCTTTTCAGACTTTTTCCAAGCGTTTAAGGTATTCTCAGCAGCCCACACCATTCCCATGCGACGAGCGATTTTATCAATGTTGATGGCAGGTTTGCCACCAGCAATTTCAGTAATCTCAGATAACCGACCAGCAGCTTTTCTAGTAGTCATATCCATTTGAAAAAATCGATGTTTCGCAACAATGTACCCTTGAGCGAAATGGAGGTCAATATCATTCTTGGCAAAGATGTGCGGTACCATTCTGTCGTCGTAAGCAATTTGCACTGCTTCATTGATTCCTTGTAAGGCAAGACTATCAACTATAAAATCACTACCATTAGTATTTTGCCAAAATCCAGTAAAGGGATTGAATAATTTACCAAGCGGGGGAATAGGAGTGTTTGGTATCTGATTATTTAACAACCAAGTGAAGGCAATGGTAATTAAAAGGCAAATAGTAAAAATAAAGCTTCTCATAGCTAGGAAAATTTGTCACATATCCCGAACTAAAAGGATATTATGCAGTATATAAAATCAGATTGAAACTGACATGAAACTGGGTTATATGCTGCAAAATAGAGAAAATAATAATACGGGAGTTGTTTTTTAAAAGGATTGATAAAATCTAAAACAGGAGAAGTGTGATAAAAATCGAAAAACTTAAATGGCTGTTTTTAAAATTTTTTTGAGATTTTGAAAAAAAATAAATTGATTAATCGGTGTGACAAAGTATATAAATGGCTCATATAAGGGGATCTATGTAAATAATCAAAAAGTTTTATATGAACCTGTAACTTTTGGCTTTCTATTTGTATAGATAGCAGTAAGAGGCGCAATCAATATTATAAAAATCTAAATATTGATGACAGAAGTGCGGAAAGGAGGAGAAAGCCTTGTAAAGTCTAGTTTATTTTTAGCACAGATGCTTAATTTGTGACTGAGAAATACTTAAAAACTAATGACTTAAACACTTGTAAATTAATTAGTTGTCCTTGTTGGTAGTGCATGTCAAGTAACAGATTAAATAGATTACCGATGTCACAAAAAATAGGATGACCTATTGTAAGAAATTATAAAACGCATTATACTTGCGTTATTATTAAAAGTAGTTTTTGTGTTTATTTGTTTGGGTTAGAGACCCTTGCTGTTTTACAGCAAGGGTTTTCTTTTTCACTTTATGAGCTCTAACAACCGCTTGCTAAATGACTCTTTAACACAGCTTGAAAGAAGAGTGATGCCACAAAAAAAGCCCAAGTCGATTCGACTTGGGCTTTTTTTTATGTTCTGAAAGAGTAATTATTTACCATCAGGAGCAAAGATGCTAGGTTGGCTTGCTGGCAAACCGTCTGCCTCTTTAGCTCTTTTAAGAACAGTTCCTTTGATCACCAATACACGCTGCTTTCCGCCTTCTGCTTCATTCGTAGTAACAGTTACTCGCTTCATAAATGGCTTTCCTGTATCACGTTTAGTGTCATATCTAACCTTAATTTCTCCAGTTTCACCAGGGAAAATAGGCTCTTTTGGATATTCAGGAATAGTACAACCACAACTTCCTTTTGCATGTGTTACCTGTAAAGGAGCATTTCCAGTATTCGTAAACTGAAAGCTTCTATATGGATCTGAATCATATTCTATAACTCCATAATCGATTTCTGTAACTTCAAAGTTCATATTTGGACCATCAGTCGCTGGAGTTGCCTCTGGAGCAACATCAGCTTGTGCAAATGAAACAGCTGAAATAAGAGTTAGGGCTAGGAATAAAGAGAATATTCTTTTCATTTTTAATTTAATTTTCGTTCATGAATAAAATCAAGCAATAACAGGTGAATAGTTACCATTACTACTTCTACTACAAATGTAATGATAATAATGCCAAAAATAAAGGTCCTAATATCCTAATTCTGTTAATATATAGTTAATGATTGCTTCCCCATTTGAGCTTAAATTTGTACTTTTGTACTCAATTAACGGTTGAACACTTTAGCCTTAGAGTTGGTGTTCTTAGTACGTTAAGACTCCGATTTAAGATTTGGAGTCATCATCTTATCAAAACCTCTAATATATAATATGGCAGAAGAATCTGTAGCAAAGCCTGGGACAAGTCGAAAGAAATCGAATAAATCTAAATTGAAAAATCAAGCCATTCTTGACTTCAAAACCTGTATTTTAAGTAGAGAAGCTAGCTTGATGGCTCGTCGGGAAGTCCTAACAGGTAAAGCTAAATTCGGTATTATAGGTGATGGGAAAGAACTCCCTCAAGTTGCCCTTGCTAAAGTTTTTGAAAAAGGAGATTGGAGATCAGGTTACTACCGTGACCAAACCATCATGTTCTCATTAGGGATTCTTGAATTAGAAGCATTTTTTGCACAGCTATATGCTGATTCTGAAAATGATCCTTTCTCTGGAGGCCGTCAAATGAATTGCCACTTCGCAACTCCAAATGTCGGCGAAAATGGTGAACTCAATAACGTCATGGATCAGTACAATATCAGTTCTGATATTTCTAGTACTGGTGGACAAATGGCTAGAGCTCTTGGTCTTGCATTGGCTTCAAAAAAATATCGCGAATTAGGAAAATCACTTAATGGAACTGATTTTTCTAAAAATGGTAACGAAGTTTGTTTCGCAACTATAGGAGATGCAAGTACTTCTGAAGGCGTTTTTTGGGAAACCTTAAACGCTGCTGGTGTTCTACAAGTACCCCTCGTTGTATCTGTCTGGGATGACGATTACGGTATTTCTGTTCCTAAAGAATACCAAACCATTAAACAAAGTATCTCCAAGGCCCTTCAAGGTTTTCAAAGAGATGGAAAAGATAAAGGAATTGATATCTACACCGTAAAAGGTTGGGACTACGAAGCACTTTGTGAGGTGTATGAAAAGGCTGTTGCCAAAACTCGAAAAACACATATTCCTGCACTCATTCACGTAGAAGAATTAACACAACCTCAAGGACATTCTACTTCCGGATCGCACGAGCGATACAAATCAAAAGATCGTCTCCAGTGGGAGCGTGAACATGATTGTCTTTTAAAGATGAGAGAGTATATCATCGCTTCTGGTTTTGCTACAGCTAAACAAATCGAAGAGATGGAAAAAGAGGCAAAGGCGCAGGTTGTTGCTGCTAAAAATAATGCATGGAGTCGATTCCTCGAACCAGTCAAAAAAGACATGGCTTGGCTCATGGGAATATACAAATCCCTTACGGCAAGTTATCCAGAACATACCACGGCATTCGCTGATTTTAATCGTGAATTAAAAATGTTGACCAACCCTACGATAAGTGAGTTGGTACAAAATGCGAAAAGAGCACGATTCCTTTTACTTGAAAAAAGTGATGCTAAAATTGATGAACTTAATGAATGGTTAGATAAAGTAAAAGCAATTGCTCACGACAGATATCACACCAATTTGTATAACGAAACGGCAACGAGCGCACTCAAAGTAGCAGCTGTGCCAGCAATCATTTCTGCGGATAGTGAAAAGCTAAATGGCTACGAAATTTTAAATAAATTTTTCGATTCTGCACTTAAAAATAACCCAAATCTTTTTGCATTTGGTGAAGACGTTGGACACATCGGTGATGTAAATCAAGGTTTTGCCGGCCTTCAAAAAAAGTATGGTTTAGACCGTGTTTTTGATACAGGAATTAGAGAGTGGACGATCATGGGACAGGCTATCGGTATGTCAATGCGAGGCTTACGACCTATCGCTGAAATTCAATATTTAGACTACCTGATTTATGGACTTGAACCATTGTCAGATGACTTAGCAACATTGCATTATCGAAGTGATGGAATTCAAATGGCACCTGCAATAATCAGAACAAGGGGTCACCGTTTGGAGGGAATCTGGCATGCAGGTTCACCACTTGGAATGCTGATCAGTTCACTTCGCGGAATGCATATTTGTGTACCTAGAAACATGACACAAGCGGTTGGCTTTTATAACACATTGCTTCAAGCAAATGACCCTGCAGTGGTTATCGAATGTTTGAACGGCTATCGCTTAAAAGAAAGTCTACCAGATAATATTGAAACCTTTACCGTTCCTCTTGGTGTACCTGAAGTACTTCAGCCAGGAACGGATGTAACTTTGGTGACCTACGGATCTTGTGTTCGAGTTGCGCAAAAAGGAGTAGAGCTATTAGCTCAAAAAAATATCTCTGTTGAGCTGATTGATGTGCAAACTTTATTGCCATTTGATTTGGAACACCGTATCGTTGAGTCATTGAAAAAAACGAATCGGATCATATTCATGGATGAAGATGTTCCGGGTGGTGCTACCTCATTTATGATGCAGGAAGTATTGGAAAAGCAAGGCGGCTATAGCTATCTTGATTCTGCTCCAGTTACCTTATCTGCGCATGCTCATCGTACGCCCTTCGGTTCTGATGGAGATTACTTTACGAAGCCAAATCCTGAAGATGTTTTTGAAACCGTTTACGACCTAATTAAGGAAGCGGAACCACATCGATTTAGTTAGATTATATTAGAGTCCGAAGTTTTCTGCGATCGTGTGCCCCGCGAAAGAAGGAAACTTCGGACTTCGCAGGCCGACCAAGAATGCAATATGTCTGAATATTTGATCATATCTCTATATTTATTTTTTTTAAACCTGTCGGGCCGCCAGGCGGGATGTAAAACCGCAAAATGATAAAGTCAAAATGTAAAAGTTGCCGAATACCGTAGCAAACAAGATGTATTCGCGATCGCAGGTAAACTTTTACATTTGAAATTTTGCGGTTTTACATTTTACATTTAGTTCCTTTTTCGAACGCAAAAATCAATTGCTGGTCAACCTGTTCGGACTTCCGCCTTCAAACCCACATTAACCACCTCCCTCCGCTCCCAAAGCAGTTCCCATTTTTGTATAAAAATCGAATGCTTATACCTTCCCAATCTCATCCTCGTATTTACTGAAAATTCGCTTACTTTATCTGAAATGCTTTTTTGATTAGCTGATTTACTTCAAAAAAGTGTAATTTATTTGGCTTTTTTTGATTAATTCAGAATAAAAAACTGAGTCAAAGGGTGGTTTCTATGTGAAGAAAGTTAAATTTACTACAAGCTGTTTTATTACAGTGTTTTATAAATGAAGTTTTTTAAAGCTATTCCCTATGGCTGCGCGTAAGTCATTGATCCCGTGGACCTTCAGCTATTTTTCTTCCCGTAGCTTTGGCTACGAAAAGCAAAATGAGCTTCGTCCACAGAATCAAGCACTTACGCTAGCCTCTAGGCGATAACTTTAAACAGCTTCAAAGAGAAAGATTTATTGACTTACAAACTAAAACTACAAAAAATGAAAAATGTACAACTACTATTCTTTGCTCTATTATTCGGTCTGATACCGACCTCTTTGTCAGCCAATGTTTACTACGGTTGCGAGGCAGATGCTATTTCTAATGGTGCAAATACGATTCTAACAAATGAAAAGAACGGAACAATTAAGTTTATCAAGTTAGAGGAACCCGTTTTTATGCATCAGCACAAAATGGAAGAATGGCTAAAAGAACTATTGGAGGCTAATGCCAAAACAGGTTTTAGACTTTATGAAACTAAGAAAGATAAATTGGGTTACGTTCATTACCGATTTAGACAAACCTATGATGGCTATGATGTAAAAAGTGGTGTTTACTACATCCATACTTTAAATGGTCAGGTTGTGTCTGCCAATGGTGAATTTTATCCTAATATTAACTTAGATGTAAACCCTGTCATTACACCACAAGGTGCCATCGAAATTGGAAAAGAACATATTCATAGCCATCATTGGGCATGGCCGGAAGATCGTTTTCCAACTCCTGAAATTTTTGTTCAGCAAGTAGATGAAACCTACCACTTAACTTATAAAACAGATATCTACTCTGTCGATCCAATTGATAGAAAGTTCCTAATGATTGATGTGCTTAGTGGGGAAGTAGTTGCTGAGTATAATCGAATTCATACCAATAGTGTTCCCGGAGAAGCACATTGTAAATATCACGGAACACAAACAATTATAGTAGACAGCGTAGGGCCCAATGAATTTCGATTGCGTGATGATACACGGGGTGGAGGAATAGAGACCTACGATATGAATGAAGGAACTGATTATGGTTCTTCTGTTGATTTTACTGACACGGATAATGTTTGGACAAGCACCACAAATGACGATGATGCAGCCTTGGATGCACATTGGGGAGCAGAAGGTTTTTATGACTATTTGCTAAATACGCATGGGCATGATTCATTTGATGGTAATGGTTCAACCATTCGAAGTTATATCCATTATGGAAGTAATTTTGTAAATGCTTTTTGGGATGGTCAACGTATGACTTATGGAGATGGTGATGGGTCAAGTTATTCTCCACTAACGTCAGTAGATGTAGTCGGTCACGAGATCATGCATGGTGTTACTGAATTCACAGCGGGTTTAATTTACGCTGGAGAATCTGGAGGATTAAACGAATCGTACTCAGATGTTTTTGGGGTAGTTTTGGATTATCAATTAAATCCGCTAACAGCCAATTTCTTAATGGGCGATGAATTCACTGCAACACCTTTTAGAGATATGGGGAATCCTAATGATTATAGTAATCCCGATACCTATGGTGGACTTTACTGGGGAAATAGTGGTGTGCACAGTTGGTCAGGAATTCAGAACTTCTTCTTTTACTTGGTTACCCAAGGTGGATCAGGAACAAACGATAACAGTGATGACTATGATGTAACTGCTATTGCTATGCAAGATGCTGCGGATGTTCTTTGGAGGTCTTTGACGGTCTATTTAACAGAGAATGCAACGATGGCAGATGCTCGGTTTTTTGGTATACAATCGTCTGAGGAATTGTTTGGTGACTGTAGCCAACAAGAGATTTCAGTGACAAATGGTTGGTATGCAGTAGGAATAGGGGAGCCATTCGTTGAAGGCGTTGTTGCTGATTTTACTACAAGTGGAAATTACAATTGTCAAGTTCCTGCAACGGTTCAATTTACAAATACCTCTGTCAATGCTATGACCTATTTTTGGGATTTCGGAAATGGTACAACGAGTACAGATGAAAATCCTACGGTTGTTTTTAATCAGGCTGGAGATTATACCGTAACACTCACCGCTACTAGTAGTGCGGGAGGACTTTGTTCAGGAACCAATACAATTGTATTGACCGATCTAATTACCGTATCTAGTAGTGGAGGTCCTATTACACCATCCTGTTTGCCAGCAACTAATTTTGCAACAGTTTTTACTGGAGTATTTGATTTTAATTTTGCCACGATAAATAATCCAACAAATGGTTCACAAGAAGGATATCAGGATTATACATGTACCTATGCAGCTGTAGTCACTGAAGCTTTATTCTATCCTTTCTCAGCAACCACAGGAACTACGGAAGTTATTCGGATTTGGATTGATTCAGATGGTAATGGAATTTTTGATGAAACCAATGAACTGGTTTATGTCTCTCCTTCACCTTCCGCTTCACATCAAGGAGAAATCTTTATTCCAACTCCTACGAATTACAATACCCCATTAAGAGTTAGAATAAAATCAGATGTCAGTAGTCAAGATTTGACAGATCCATGTAGTAATGCTCAAAACGGGCAGGTGGAAGATTACACGATTTCTATTAGCCAAAACATGATGCCGCCAGCAACAGATTTTGTGGCAAGCCAAACCTTGGCCGTCGTAAACTCTACTATTTATTTTACTGACTTAACACAAAATATTCCTAATAATTGGTCTTGGTCTTTCCCCGGTGGAACGCCATCAACGTCTTCGGAATCCAATCCTGGAATTGAGTATACGAACCCCGGGACCTACTCGGTAACACTAGTCGCTACCAACTCATTTGGTCAGGCAACTGAAAGCAAAACAGGGTATATTACGGTGGTAGAAGATGCAGTAAATTGTGCGGTTTCTTTTTCAAATGCTGAATCAGGAACCTATTATGATTCAGGAGGATCAAATGAAAATTATGGAGACAGTGAGATATGCGATTTGTTAGTGGCTCCTGATGGCTGCGTGAAAGAAGTAATTATGGACTTCTCTTCGTTTAACCTTGAAACCAGTGACGTTTTGCGTATTTACGATGGCGAAGATTTTAATGCGCCTCTGATAGGAACCTATAGTGGAAACAACAACCCAGGGACAGTAGTTGCTCCTTCCGGACAAATGTTCCTTCGCTTTAATTCTGATTTCTCATTAAACAATGTAGGATGGGAAGCCACCTGGTCTTCTCTAGTTGCAAATGGTCCGCCAGTAGCAAACTTTTCTCTTTCTTCTTTAAGCATTCCTGTGAACGGATCTGTAGACTGTACTGATTTGTCAACCGAGTATCCTTCTGAGTGGTCATGGAGTTTTGGTGACGGAGGAACCTCTACAGATATGAATCCTTCCCATGTTTATACAACACCAGGAATGTATACCATTACGTTGACGGTGACCAATTGTTTTTCTTCTGATACTTATACCACAATGGTGGAAGTACAGGAGGCACCAGCTGTCAACGTTGATCCATCCAGTATTAATCTTACATTAGAATGTGGTGAGAGTTCAACCGTTGATATAACTGTTTCAAATACAGGAAGTGGAGATCTGATATTCGATTTTGATGGAGGGCAGTCTTTGGCGAAAATGAAAGAAAGATTAAACGCTAACTTCTCAAGTTTGACAAATTTGCTGCCTAATTT
>CALGLS010000200.1 GCA_937959375.1 uncultured Saprospiraceae bacterium | reverse complement strand
AGCACGGTTCAAAATCTAAGGAGATGAGAATCTACACCGACTCCATGAATGCATTAGATGAACTCAATTTATTGAAAATCGAAAGTTACTTAAAGAAATATGGTCATCCAAAAAAGAGCGAATTAGGAAAGCGTGTTGTTGAAGTGCCTTGGATGGTTATCCACCATGCGAATACTTATGATGATCGTGAGCGAAATTTTGGAGTGATTTATCAAGCTTTTTTAGATGGAGAAATTGATGATGGAGCCTTAGCTTTTTATCTTGGTCGAATGTTTCAAATGAAAAATGGATATCGATTCGAAATGAAAAGTCCCTATAAAGGAATTGATGAAATTAATCAATTGATTGAAAAGTTGGGATTAGAAACTCCGAAATCGAAAGAGTAAAAGCAAGAAGTTTATCCTTGCTTTTACACATCCGTTATGAATTCAAAGCATCCAACATGATCAAATAACATTCATAAACATATGGATCACGTTCCAGCTTTTTGATCCAACGATCATCTCTATTTATGGATATAGAATCTCGTCCTTCGATATCCTGCGGCGGAACCGCTACACTGAAACCAGAAGTCGATGAAAAGATTCTTTGATCGTAAGATCGCTCTTTGAATCTATTGTTTTGACTGTTTTTAAATCTGTCGTAATGCAGCTGAATGGTATTAGAACGCTGTAGTTTTGCGATAGCATGTGCTTTCTCTTTAGCTGCACGAAACGAGTGGTTTTTTTCAATACGAGCAGTACTTTTTTCTTTCAACTCTTCTAAATTATCAACAACATTAACATCTTGTTTACAAACAGACCGCTCTGTTTTTTCAGTTGGAATCGAATTGTCCCATCTTCTTTCACCTGAAACGATAAAAGACTCATCATCAGGTAGTTGGATGTCAGGAATAATGCCATTTGTTTGAGGAGTGTAGCCGCAACCAGTATAGAATCTTGCGGTAGTGAGCTTTAGACTTCCAAGAGTCAGTTGTTCTCCATTTACTTCGGTATCTAAATTGTAAAACCGTTGCATACTTCCTTTACCAAAGGTCGCTTTACTACCTACAACGATACCACGTTTGTAATCCTGCATGGTTCCTGCAAATAGTTCGGAAGCTGATGCAGAATAGGAGTCGACGAGTACAACCAAGTCGCCTTCGTAACGGACATAACCATCTTCGTCGTCCAACATTCTGCGATTTTGATCCCTTGCCTGTGTTTGCATAACAATACCTGATTTTAAAAAGTACCCCATAATGTCAATTGCCATATTGCTATAACCACCTCGATTGCTACGTACATCAAAAACAATCCCGTCTACCTTATTTGCCTTTAGCATGTCGATTTCTTGAGCCACATCAAATGCAGCGTCTTCGCCACCTCCATAAAAGCGAGGTAACATGATATAGCCAATACGTCGATTATGTACTGAACTATTTAAAATGAAAGACATTGCCAAATCCATTTTTATTTCATCACGGACGATCTCAACGACTTCGATATTCCCAGTTATTTTTTGAACATGCAAAGTTACCGCTGTTCCTTTTTCGCCTTTGAAGTATGACAAAAACGTTTTGATATCCATACCCCAAGTGTCAACCAAAGTACCGTCAGAATGACTGACTTTTAAAATCACATCACCAACCTTAATTTTTTTTGATTTCCAAGCAGGCCCTCCTGCAGTTACTTTTAGAATTTGAGGATAATCGTTTATAATGTTCAAATTGACTCCAACGCCTGTAAGCGAACGACCGGCTTGCAAATCCCATTCATCCTTTTCTTCTTGTGTCATGTAGGTGGATTGCGCATCATGTAGATCTAAAAATGCTTGGAGATAGTATTGGAAATACTTTTGATGATCAGCACTTCTGTACTCATTGAATTTATGTTCATAATGTTTCGCTACTTTTTTGAGGATTGCCTCTTTTTGTGTTTCGAGCGAAAAGTTTTCATCATTCTTTTCAGCAATATAAAGTTGGTTAACTAAATTATGCTTTACTTTTTTGCGCCAATAATCTTTTAACGCTGTGTCGTTGTCAGCATAATTTGATTTAACATTTTTTATAGTAATAATTTCATTTTCATAAATGTCGATGTCTTCTGTAATTTCGCTGTTACAAAAAGCTTCAGCCTTGTTTATTTTTTCTTTAATTAGCGCAATAGCTTGATCGAAGAACTGGAAAGTACCATTCTTTAATTCTTCATCAATCGAATGTTGGTGTGACTTAAGTTTTTCAATGTCCTCTAGAGTAATGAACAACTTGTCAGGATCTAATTTCTTGAAAAATTGATGATACATTAATTCAGAAAATTTATCATCAATAGGAATGTCTCTGAAATGTTTTTGTTGGACGGTTTTTAGAACCTGACTTAGAAGTACAGTTTGTCTAGATTCCTTAGGATTTTCATGTTGGAAAGAACAATAAATGAAACCAAGTCCAATAAGAAAGAAGAAGGGCAGTTTTAATTTCATGATGCTTTAAATTGATTCAACGCAATTTAGCAAACTTGAATTAATTCCATTGTTAATGACTTGTTAATCGGAGTTGAAAAAAATGACAAAGCTAAATCAGATCAAAAAGTGATAAGCTACAAGTATTAATACACTTATCGCAATAGCAATTCCAACTCTTCTAATAATGCTATCTATCGCTTGAGTCTCAAACCGTTTCATCCAATAGACTTTATTTTCATCTTCCAAGGCTTGTCTGAATATCTCTGCAGCTCTATTGTCTTTATCCCCATGAGAATATTTATTTTCCTTATCTAAGAAAAGCATTCTGTTTGATCTCCTTAAACTTCGATTGCATTTAAGGGATGTTTGTCCTGCGCTATGAAATCCCATAATTTGATGTGTTTTGGTGATAGTTATAATTTAGTTGTTTTGTTTTTGAAATAAGTATTTGTCCTACGAGGTGTTGTTTTTATTCGATTAAGGATTGGTTTGTGAATTTTTGAATTGGAATTTTTTGTTTAAATTGGTTTTGAATTAGGGGCTTTTTGTGGAAAGGTGAAATCCAGAGTCCGAATGCCGATCGCGGGAAAAACTAATAATAGAGACAGCGTAATAAAGTAAAAGAAGTGCGATCCGGACCCCGGGCTTCAGTCCGGCAACAAAGATTAAGACCGGAATAAAGTCCGGAATCCGAACACTAACCGTGAGGAAAACTAGTAAGAGCAAGAGCGTATTAAAGTAAAACAAGTGCGATCTGGATCCCGGGCTTCAGTCCGGCAACAAAATTTAAGACCGGACTAACGGAGTGTGAGTACCAATTGCGAGAAAAACTATTAATAGCGACAGCGTCATAAAGCAAAACAAGTGCGATTTGGATCCCGGACTTCAGTCCGGCAACAAATTTTAAGACCGGACTAAAGTCCGGAGTCCGAACACCAATCGCGAGGAGAACTAGTTATAGCGACAGCGTCATAAAGTAAAACAAGTGCGATCTGGATCCCGGACTTCAGTCCGGCAACAAAGATTCTCCAGACTGAGATTCAAGTAGCAAAAAAAACAACTAACACTTAAATAGAGCATTACATTAAAACCATTTTTAATTGAAAAAAACAAAAATATTCTGGAAAACAAATGGACTAGCACACCTTCAACCAGTGGGAGCTACTTTCTTTGTTACGTTTAGATTGTTCGGATCAATACCTAGGAGTGAAATTCAAAAACTTTTTGAAAATAAACAAAAACTAAAAACAAAAATCTATAAAGAGAAACCCAAAGATTACCTTTCTCTCTTAAGTAAGATAGAAAAAGATTTCTTTAAGCAATTTGACATAGTTTTAGATAAAATAAAAGCGGGCCCAACATATCTTAAAGAACCAAAGGTTGCCCAAACTGTAATTGATAAACTATTTGAGTATGATGAAAAATTATACACTTTGTTAGCTTATACAATAATGCATAATCATGTTCATTTAGTTTTAAATACAAACATTCAAGTACATGGAAAAGTAATTGAAGATGAAGTAAATGAGAGTAACTTTATTCAGCTAAAAGAAATTGTTAAAAAAATTAAAGGAGGAAGTGCCTATGCTGCAAATAAAATACTAGGTAGAACTGGAAGTTTTTGGGCCCCAAATTATTATGACTATATGATTCGAGATGACAAAGAGTTATTAAGGATTTTAAACTATGTTGTAAACAATCCTGTGAAAGCTGGGATGGTTGAAAGGTGGGAGGATTATTCTTTTAATTATTGGAAACTTCAGGATTAGAATATAAATGATGAGCCGGATCGTGGGCTTTAGTTTGGCG
>CALGLS010000199.1 GCA_937959375.1 uncultured Saprospiraceae bacterium | reverse complement strand
AGCCCAAAAAGTAACAAAAAACCCAAGAATTATAAACTGGCCTGCCCGTCCGCAAAGCGGGTCGAAAGTGATACTCTCGAATCTCAAACATATAATTCGGCCTCCCGCCACGTGGTTTGCGGCCTTCTTTCGCGGAGAGTTTCACGTGTACAAACTACTTTTAGGATGACTCATGTTTTTTTGTATTGATTTAACAAAATTTATTAACCCAAATTTTTGTTAATCTCATCTTGTAACTGACGTTTAATTTTTTGTTCTCTTTCAAGAGAAACACGCTTTTGTTCTTTTAATTCATTTTCCAATTTAGCCTGCATGTTTTTGGCAGATTTGGTAATCGCGTTACTATTCTTAAATCTAAAAATGAAAAATAATAGCAAGCCTAGTAGCGTGCCGATGATAGACCACATTAAAACGTTATAAGCTGTCTTGCTCATGAGTTTGCCAAAGAAAGACATACTATCTTTTTCTTCGTTGGTAGCAGTCAGCGTATTTTGAGTTTCTGATAAAGTCGTTTTGAGTGTGTTTATTTCTTTTTCTTGAGCACTAACAATACTACTTGTGCTTTTTAATTTTGCTTTAACAGCATTCAATGAATCTACCGCATTGGTTTTTAAATTCAGCAGCATAGTCCGTCTTATCACTTCATATGCTCGACCTTTTGCATCGTTATAATTGTTAGACTTATTTATTGCAAACTCAAATTGTTCGCCAATAGATCCATCATTAATTGTTTGTGTCTGCTCTGCTTCTTGAGCTTGAAGATTTACACAAATTGAGCAAATAAGAAAAGTATAAAATAGGTCTTTAAAAAACTTCATAGTATGGTTTGATTAATTTACGTCGCAAAGATAAGGATTAATTTTTTGAGACGAAGTAATTGATCAATAATAAAGCAGTGGTTAAGTCGAATTAATTATTATTTGAATATATAAAACGCTTTTAACCTTGAACTTATGTTTTTTTGTGTAAACGTTTTTAAACAAAGTCTATATCTGATTTTAATGTTCGATAGACCGTTAGCTAATGCAAATGAGCTATACTAAAAGTCAGCAAAGGCCTCCAACTCCAAAATCTCTCGGACCGCAGTATTATACACCTCATAAGTCTTAGCCTTTTTTATCATCTTAACCACCTTCGTCGGATTTGGAAACATTGCCGAAAAATATTCCCAATAACTCAGCATCTTTCGAATCACTGCCTTCTCACCCGTCAATTTTTGTTCCGCCGCAGTAAAAAGCGTATCGTGATATTTACTAAAGCGCTCCAGTTTATCCTCAGGATAAATCTCCGTTCCACTTTTGATCATCCCCGGCAAAAACGGATCTGCAATTAATCCTCTGCCCAGCATCCAATGATCAATGCTGGGAAACCGTTCCGTTAATTTTTCAAATATCGCCACCGAAGTAATGTCCCCGTTGAAATACAACTTCTGATTAGAGTGGTCAATACATCGTTGGAAAGCATCCAAGTCGGTACCTCCTTTATAAAGTTGTGCGCCAATCCGAGCATGAATCCCAATGTTCTTAATTGGATACTTTTCCAGAACAGGAAACACATCTAGTATTTCTCCCGCGTGTTCGTATCCCATTCGCATTTTCATAGAAACAATAATATCCGTTTCTGTATGCACTCGATCGAGAATGCGATCTATCTTTTCAGGATCCTTAATCAGTCCTGAGCCCATTCCTTTATTCGTTACCATCGGGTAGGGGCAACCTAAATTCCAATTCAATTCTTTGTAACCCAAGGAGCGCACATAATTTGCAGCGAAGATAAATTCCTCGACATGGCAAGTCATTACTTGAGGGATGACTTCAAGCTTTGTATTATTTTTTGGTTTTAGATCACGTTCGTAAATGGGTTTAATAACCATCTTCCCATTGAAGCGAATATAGGGAGCATAAAAATGATCGATACTCCCGCCAAAAAATTGTTGGAAGGCATTCCGGAAATGGAAGTCGGTAAAACCTTGGAGTGGCGATGAGATTAATTTGTGATGCATTGCTTCGCAAAGATACGATTTCATTTTATTAGATCAAGGAAAGCTGGTTTTCTGTGTTTGTTAGAATAAGGAAGTTGTGTTGCTGGTGTTGTGGATTGGTATGTTGTATATTTATTTGCGAGAGGTTTACTAAACTTTATCCCTATCTTGTAGAACAGTTTAGTAAACCTAATTGTCAGATTGCATTCTGAGCAAATGATTTTATTTTGATGATCAAAAACAAAATAAATCCTATGATTTGAGACCTGACTTACCTCTGAAAATTTATTTTTAAACAACTTCATTGTATTTATCGAAGGATAGCTATGAATCGTAGAAAAAAGACTATTAATTGAAATATTCGGTCTAAGTTTAGCATGTATTTTAATGCTTACGCAAGTCAAATACCTCGGTTTTATAAAACTACCATGCTAGTAAATATTAACTCAGAACTTTAGCAGCGTTTAATTATTAAGCTTAAACTTTTAATCATGTGGCATCTTTATCTTCCTTTGGTTTTCAAAAAATCAACCTCTCGTTACAGAGCGTTATTTATGTGTATTCTGATCTTCTTCATCCTTCTTCTTGGGAGTAATGCGCAAGCTCAGAATGGATTAAAAGCAGCGTATTATGATGGTGCCAATTTTGACCGTTTCGTGGCGGAAAAATATGTGGAAAATATTGATGAACACTGGAACAGAACACCGCCAGTAGCTGGAATAGATCCTCATAGTTGTTCTATCAGATGGACTGGTAAACTCAAACCAGAG
>CALGLS010000198.1 GCA_937959375.1 uncultured Saprospiraceae bacterium | reverse complement strand
ACCGTCACCCAAGTTGCTATGTAAAACCAAATGGCAACATACAAGTGATTCTCTCTTCGCTTCAGTATGGTGCCGAACATGTTGATACCAAAAGCAATCCATACCACAGCAATGGCAATATCGATAGGCCATTCCAATTCTGCATATTCGTTGGCACTCGTATAGCCAAGTGGCAGCGTGATAGCAGCAGCAACAATGATTAATTGCCAGCCCCAGAAATGAAACTTACTAAGTTTATCACTAAACATTCTGGCTTTTACCAATCGCTGTAGGGAGTGGTAAACTCCCATGAAAATTCCATTCCCCACAAAGGCAAAGATGACTGCGTTGGTGTGTAAAGGTCGAATTCGTCCGTAGGTAGTTTCCGCGATTCCAAAATTTAGAGAAGGGAAAACTAATTGTAATGCTGCTAATAGACCTACAGACATTCCTACTACTCCCCAGAGCGCTGTAGCGTAAGCGAAGTTTTTGACGATGGCATTATCGTAATAAAATTTTTCTAATTGAGACATGTTAGTTTTTCGATTTTATAGTGACAAATTTGCTTGATACTTTTCCTTTTTTTGAGAGGTACAGTAGTACGCCGAAAAAAAATGTGAATGTGCTGTAGACTATGATTTGAAGTAGTTCCATTTTGTACTTGTTTTACTTTTTATTTCCTTTTTTATTATCAAATAGGATTCTGATAGAAGGCGTGTAATCATCCTCGAATTGTCCGTCATTGACAGCCCAGAAGAAAGCGCATAGAAATCCAAGGGCTACCAATAAACTGATAGCAATCAATAGTAAAATGATTTTCATTTTTTCTTTATTTATTTAGCCACAAGGTACTTTGTCTATAAAAAAGAGCCAGTGATTTTTATCATTCTGATTGGTGATTTTATACCTCTATGCAGTAATGATTATGATTTTAAATTTTTACTCAAAAGCCAACTTCCCATGACCCCAAGAATGATGATACTAATAGAGCTAAGTGGCATAAGTATAGCCGCGATTACAGGTGATAAGTTTCCTTGTACGGCATAGCTCAGCCCAACTATATTGTAAAGCAATGCAAATCCATAGGACAGATAAATGACTTTTCTACTACTTTGAATATATTCCATGAAGGAATTAAATTGATTGAAAATAGTTGCAGCAAGTACACCGTCGCAAGAAGGGGAGAAGTTATTGTTGTCTTCACTAATGACCAATCCTACATCAGCTTGTTGTAAAGCGCCGGCATCATTTAGACCATCTCCAATCATCATGACTGTAGCTCCTTTTTTTTGTAAGTCTTTTATGAATTGTAATTTAGTACTTGGACTTGCGTCAAAATGTAATTCGCTATTGTTTGGGAATAGTTTTTTGAAATAAGATTCATGTCTGTTGCGATCACCTGATAAAAGTGAGAGTGTATATTTTTTCTGAAGTTTTCGAATCACTTTATCTAAGCCCATTCTTAAAATTGGCAAATGTTCGAAATAGCCATTCCTTTTTCCGTCGATGCTTATGGCGGTTCCTTGAGGTGATTTATGTATAGAAACTAAGCTTCCGCAAATTAAACCTTCAATGCCTTTACCTGGAGTTTCTCTGAATTGACTGACTTCTAAATTGGCCTTTTCTGGAAAGTACTGTTGAATTTGCTGGCTCCTTGGGTGAGAAGACTGATTGGCTAAAGATTGGACCATTGCTGCTTCATCTGAGCTGAGAAATCCATGGAAATTCATTTTTTCTTTTCGCTCTGTAAGTGTTCCCGTTTTGTCAAATACGATATGAGTAACACCTTGTATGTTTTCGATAACTCCACTACTTTTCAAAAAGATTTGATTTCGCCCAAGGATGCGCAATACATTACCAAAGGTAAAAGGAATGGATAAGGCAACTGCGCAGGGACAGGCAATAATCAAGACTGCAGAAAAAGCATTGATAGCCTTTGTACTGTCGATGGGTAGCCAGTAAATGAGCGTTGCGAAAGCAATAACTAAGATGGCGATAGTAAAATATTTGCCAACTTTATTCGCTAGCTTACTATTGTGTTGGTTTTTATTTTTGTGTTCAAAGGTATGTTCGTTCCAGAGTTGTACAAGATAGGATTGGATGACCGCTTTGGTGAGTTTAATGTCAATGGATGTTCCATTTTGTCTTCCACCTGCATAAATGAGATCTCCTTTTTGTACACGAACTGGAGCAGATTCGCCAGTAACAAAACTGTAGTCAATGTAAGCTTCTCCGTTTAGTAGAATACCGTCGGCAGGAATTAATTCTTGATGTCTAATTCTTATTTTATCGTCAGTTTTTAGTTTCTTTAAAGAAACGGGAATTTCTATTTCATCCTCTATTTTATTTGCAGCCACTGGAAAATAAGATTGATAATCTCTTTCAAAAGAAATACTGTGATAGGTTTTTTGTTGAAACCATTTGCCGACTAATAAAAAGAAGATCAAGCCAGCCAGTGAATCCATATATCCAGGGCCAGTAGCTGATATAATTTCAAATAACGACCTACCAAAAAGACTGAGAATACCAATGGAAATTGGCACGTCAATGTTCAAGGTTTTTTGTTTCAAACCCAGAAAAGCAGCGTGTAGATAATCCCACCCACTATAGAAAATTAGTGGGAGTCCAAGTACCAAATTAAAGTAAGCAAAGAATTGAAAATAGAATGCATCCTGCGTTTTGTCTAGTCCTAAATATTCAGGAAAACTCATAAACATAATATTGCCAAAGATAAACCCGGTAACACCTATTTTGTAGTATAAGTCTTTGGAAATGATAGGTTTATCTTCTTTGTCGATGTCTGCAAGATTGATGTTTGCTGGATAGCCAATACGATGTAGTAGCGCTGCGATTTGGCTAAGTTTGATTGCTGGAAGATGAAAACTAATGTAAACTTCTTTCTTTAAAAAATTGACCGTTGATTGGAAAATTCCCTTTTCAAGTTGATGTAAATTTTCCAATAACCAGATACAGGAAATACAGTGAATATTTGGAATGTAAAAAGTAATCTTTGCTGTTTTTCCATCGGTAAAATTCAAGAGTTGAGTTTGTATTTCAGGTTCGTCCAGATAGGCAAATTTTTCTTCCTGAATACTTTTTAATGAGACACCAGGTGTGTTTTCAAGATCATAATATTGAGATAGTCCATTGCTTTGCAGCAAGTGGTAAACCGTTTGGCACCCCACACAGCAAAAGGATTGGTTTGTGCTAATTAATTGCTCGTCGATACAACTATCTCCGCAATGAGCACAAGCCACTTTAATAGATCTGCTAACTATTGGTTTCGTCATTTGGGTTCTTAATTTTCTTTATAAGTCACCTCCTTAAAAGCATACTCCAACAAATCATGCGAAGTAACGATCCCCACCAATTTATGATCTTCCACAACAGGAAGCGCATGAATTGTATTCGCCATAAAAATATCAGCAGCCAAGCCAACCGTGTCTTCCGGATCAATGACCATAGGATCTCCTGTCATAAGATCTTTTGCTTTTGTATTGCGAATGGTAAGAGTTGAGTAAGCTCTCCCAGAGCTATCTTTTGTCAATTGCTTAAAAAACAAATGCAAATCTGTCTTACTAATGATTCCGACTACTTGATGATCTTTATCAACAACTGGAAGATGATGAAAAGAGTAGTTTTTGAAAATTTGTTGAATAGTATTGAGCTCGTCTTCAGGGTTTATTGTAAGCGTAAACTCCGTCATAATTGAAGACACAGGTGTACTTGAATTCATAATTTTTTAGGTTATAGCTTTTTGATTAGCTAGTGAAATAATAATGTCTTGAGAAGAAATAATACCGACTAATTTACCGTCGTCTATTACTGGCAAGGCATGAAATAAATTTTCTTTGAAAATATTCAAGGCAGTTCGGATAAGGTCTGAAGACTTCAGTGTCGCTATACCGCAAGTCATTATTTCTTCAACCGTGTAATTTTTTAAGCGAACTTTATTAAGGTGCTCTTCATACTTATCATAAGACTTTCCTTTCAAAAAATACATTAAGTCAGAGTTGCTAAGCATTCCAACTACTTTGCCTTCATCCACTACTGGTAAATGATGGATTCTGTATTCCTCGAAAATATCTTGAACGATTTGCAATTTATCTTTTGGTGTTACTGTGATTACCTCAGTAGTCATGATAGTGGAAATTGGTGCTAGTATATTCATATCTAATTTTTTTAAACAACTTCAAATAACCATTTGTCAAGTGCAAGTTCGATTTCTTCTATGGCAATGATAATGGCTATAGTCATTTGGCAAGGTGATTTTTGTCAATGCCCTTGGAGTTGAGCTAAGTCATTAAAAAGGATGATTAAAGTCATTGATACACTTTGTGAAAAACTAGACCTTGCAGAAAAAAAGATCATGAAAAAAGAAAAATTATTTGTAGACAATCTAAAATGTGGAGGCTGTGCCGCTACTATTAAAGACGGCTTATTAAAGTTGGAGGGAGTTGAGCATGTTATTGTATATGAGGAGAAAGGGATGGTGGAGATAGACCATGATGGCCAAAATGAATACACTGTTTTTGTAGAGCGTCTCAGTAAAATGGGGTATCCAGAGAGAGGTACTTCAACCTTGGCACAAATGGGTAAGTCTTATGTCAGTTGTGCTATCGGTAAATTCAAATAAGCTTCAATTTAATCCTTAGCTAAATTTAAAGAATCAAAAAAATAATACAAGATATGAAACGTAAAATATTAGTACCAGTAGACTTCTCCCCAGTTTCACACAACGCTTATTGCTATGCCAGAGAGTTGGCAAAAGTCTTCAATTGCACCTTGGAAGTGATACATGCTTACTCGGTTTCTTATACGAATAATAGGACGACTTCTTTGATGGCTGATGCTGGAATGGCAAAAACTGCTCAAACTAAAATGAATGCTTTTATTGAAAAATATAACGATGATGATGACGAAGGAACAGTGCTAACAGAAGTGGTAGTGAACAAGCATGTAGAGAGAGGAGCACCGGTACCACTTGTCGTTCAGGAAAGTAAGGACGATGAAGTATTCTTAATTGTAATGGGAACTACTGGCAAATATGAATTTGGAAATTACATCCTCGGATCTGTTGGTTCTAGAATAGCTCAAAGAGCATATTGTCCAGTTTTGCTCATTCCTGAAAAGGCTAAGTATCGCCCTTTTCGAAACATCTTGTACGCCAGTAATTTTGAAGCAGCTAAAAGAAAGATGTTGCGCGAGATCATCAATTTCGCAAACCTTTTCCGAGCAGCAGTTCACTTCGTACATGTAAAAGGAGAAAAGTCAACAGAAGATTTTCAGAAAACTAAAGAAGTGATTTTTGACCAATTGTTTAAAGACGGTAATCCTTCATTTTCTTTTAATATGGATGTAGTGAAAAATGATTCAGTGGTTGACGGACTGAATGATTATGCAGATGAAAATAATATAGACCTAGTTGTATTGGTCAATAAGCAAAGAGGATTCTTTGATTCCCTTATGGGGAAAAGCGAAAGTAAAAACATGGCGCTTGATCTGAAACACCCTTTGATGGTTTATCAC
>CALGLS010000197.1 GCA_937959375.1 uncultured Saprospiraceae bacterium | reverse complement strand
ATTCATTTGCGCAAAGCGAAACAGTAAATACAGCAGAAGATTCATCTCCGAAACAAGCATCTTCTACTTTCGAAAAAAATTCAGAGATTTCACTATTCGAAAATATGAGTGAAGATGAAAAACAAGCTATTTTCGACATCCTTGCAAATATGAATGTGGTAGATGAGCAGGCTGCTAAAGAAGGCCGTTTTTTTGACGTCGAGTCTAAGTATAAAGCGATCAAAGAAACTGAAGGATGTGAGGCTTTGCTGCTGGCTATTCGAACTGGAAATAATGATGAGGTAACAAGGCTATTGGAAAAGGTAGATCCTAATTGTATCGTCAGGAATCCAGGCAATGAGGTCTTCACTGAAGGCGATAGAACTTGGAGAATACTAGGAGCACAAACACCACTTGTGGCTGCTGGACGAGTTGAAAATATGAAATTTGTAAAGCTTCTTGTGAGCAAAGGTGCTGATGTTAATTTACGCGGGCATGCCAATGAGACTGCTCTAATGGCTGCCATCAAACACGGGAATTTCGACATGGTAAAATTCTTAGTAATGAATGGTGCGAAAATAAACACACTAGTCAAGCATTGGGGATCGGCTTTGTCAGCAGCAGCCGAAAATGGACACCTAGAAATCCTTCAGTACTTAGAGTCAAAACAATCGGATATCGATTCGAGAGTAGCACATGTAGGTACGTCCTTGATGCTAGCAGCTGAGAATGGGGATTTGGATATCGCTAAGTTTTTGATTGGAAAGGGAGCAGATGTCAACAAAAAAGAAGCGCATATAGGAACACCTTTAATTCTTGCTTCTGGAAGTGGACATCTTGAAATGGTAAAGTATTTAATTGGAGAAGGAGCTGGTTTAGACGAAGGTGTTGCGCATGTGGGAACAGCGCTTATTGTGGCAGCAGGCTATAATCATTTAGAGGTCGTCAAATATTTAATTTCAAAAGGAGCGGATCTCAACGGAAGTATCGCGCACGTTGGTACACCTTTAATTCTTGCATCTAAATATGGACAGCTTGATATGGTGAAGTATTTAATTGAAGAAGGAGCTGATTTAGACGAAGGTGTTGCGCATGTAGGTACGCCTTTGATTGCAGCAACAGAATCTGGAAACTTAGAAATCGCAAAGTATTTGATCGAAAAAGGAGCAAACAAAAATGGGGATGTAGCACATGTGGGAACTTCATTGATCAAGGCCGCAGAAAATGGTCAGTTGGAAATGGTTAAAACAATTGTTGAAATGGGAGGAGATCTAAACAAAGGCGTCGCTCACGTTGGTACGCCTTTGATCGTAGCGGCAGAAGATGGACGTTTAAATGTAGTTAAATACCTGATTGAAAAAGGAGCGGATATTAATAAGTCAGTGGCGCATGTTGGAAATCCTTTGATTTGTGCTGCTCGAGATGGGCATCTAGAAGTGGTTGAGTTTTTAATTGCAAATGGAGCGGAGATTGACTACGGAGTCGTTCATGTAGGAACGCCTTTAATCGACGCGGCAGAAGATGGGCAGTTGAAAGTCGTCAAATATTTGATTGAAAAAGGAGCAGACATTGATAAAGAAGTTGAACATGTGGGAACCCCTTTAATGTGTGCCGCAGAAGATGGGCAAATGGCTGTGGTTAAATACTTGATTAAAAGAGGAGCTGATGTGAATAAATGGGTGCAGCATGTTGGATCGCCTTTGTCGAAAGCGAGAGATAATGGGCATGTTGGGATTGGAGAATACTTGAAGGCGAAGGGAGCTAGGCAGTAATACATATTTGATTAGGAGCTTACAACAAATTTTTTAATAAAAAAAATAACTGTTCAGTGGTCTTTCGGATTCCGGACTTTAGTCCGGCCCAAAAAAAGGAGAAGATAGGGCCGGACTAAACAGGCCGACCAGCAATTGATTTTCCGTTCGAAAAAGGAACTAAATGTAAAATGTAAAACCGCGAAATTTTAAATGTAAAAGTTTACCCGCGATCGCGAATGCATCTTGTTTGCTACGGTATTCGGCAACTTTTACATTTTGACTTTATCATTTTGCGGTTTTACATTTAAAAAAATAAGCCTAAAGATATAGTCAAACATTAAGATATATTCTATTCTTGGTCGGCCTGTAAAGTCCGGAAACCGAAATTCACTTGAGACAACATAAATTACGCTTACTTGTCTCAAGTTTCTTCACCTAATTTAGTATCTCTGAACAGTTATTAAAAAAAAGATAAAAAGATGAAACAGATATTAATCATTATTCTTTGTTCATTTGGACTTAACCTGAATGCCCAAATGATAAACTCTATTTCAAAAGCTGATAAAGTGTATGGGCTTTCGAAATTCTGGCAAGAAGTAAATTATAATTTTGTCTACTTAAATAAGGTAGATAGGGTTAAATGGGAGAACGACTATAAAAGATTAATAACAGAAGTTCAAGAAACAGAAAACGATTACGAGTATTACCGATTGTTGAAGAAGTTCTGTGCTTCTTTAAAAGACGGACACACGAATGTCAGTTTTCCAGATACTATTCGAAGTAGTTTGTACAATACATATTTTGGAGAATACCGATTGTTTTTAACGAACATTGATGATAGGGCGATTGTCACAAGAACAAACCTTAGTAAAAAAGATGAAATTCCCATTGGCACGGAAGTTATCAAAGTGAATGGAGTGGACACAAAAACCTATTTAGAGCAAGAAGTAATACCATATATTTCTTCATCAACGGATTACATTCTTATGGATCAGGCAGTTTGGAAAATGTTCCAAGCTCCCAAAGGAACAAGCTTTGATGTTACTTTCAAATTTCCAAATGGAAAAACGAAAGATTTGAAATTGACACATACCAAAACAATTGAAAAAGAGGTTTACCCAGACTTTGAAGATTGGCAACTATTTGAATTTAAATGGATTGAAAAAGATATAGCCTATATTTCTTTAAACTCGTTTGGAGATCCAGCGATAGACACTTTGTTCATTGAAAAGTTGCCTGAATTATATAAAGCAAAAAAACTGATAGTAGACCTTCGAAAAAATGGAGGTGGAAGTACAAATATTGGACGTGATATTTTAATGTACCTTACGAAAGACACACTTTTATATGGTTCAAAAACGCAAAGTAGATTGCATATTCCATCCTTTAAAGCTTGGGGACAATGGACAGAAGAGAAAGATACCATAGGAAGTAAATTTGCTACTCAAGCATATCTATCGTATCATGATAATTTTCCACACTATTTTCCTTATGAAGCAGATACAATTAAACTAAGCGCAAAGCGATTGGTCGTTCCAACCGCAATTCTTATTGGACACAATACGGCCTCCGCTGCAGAAGATTTTTTGATTTATACAGAAAATCAAAAGCACATGATAAAAATTGGAGAACCCACTTTTGGTAGTACCGGGCAACCAATGCCTTTTGAATTGCCTGGAGGTGGACCAGCAAGAGTCTGTACAAAAAAAGATACTTATCCAAATGGAAAGGAATTTGTTGGGTTTGGGATTCAACCAGATATAGAAGTTAAAAAATCTCTTGAAGATTATTTAAATGACCGCGATCCTGTCTTAGAAAACGCTATAGAGTATTTGAAGAAAGATTAAAATACTCGCTATTGGAAAGTATAGATAATTCCATTTCCTTTCCGTAATATTTAATAATAAAGCATGAAATTTACAAAACTAAAATTAGCCACAGCTCTCTTCTTATTTTTTCAAATCTGCTCCATACAAGGACAAATATCAAAAAGTAATGAGCCATCTCAATTCGTTTCAAAACTTGTTAAGGAAAATAAAGTAGCTGGCGTTAGCGCAGGATATCTCATAAATGGGAACATACAATGGACCGATGCAGCTGGCTACGCTGATCTTGAAAATAAAGTCCCATTCACCGCTCAAACAAAAACGAGAACTGCTTCTATCGGAAAGTCAATGACTGCCATCGCAATCATACAACTGCAAGAAAATGGTAAACTCAACTTTGACGATCCAGTCAAAAAGCACTTGCCGTATTTCCCCGATCACGAAAAAGGAACTGTGACCATTCGGCATTTACTCAATCACACTTCAGGGATTGGTGCTTACCAAGGTAATGAATTCAATTCACTGACAAATTACAAAACGCTGAAAGATGCCATGTCCGTTTTTCAAGATCGACCATTGAAGCACAAGCCCGGAAAAGCTTACTTTTATACCACCTACGGTTACGTCGTTTTGGGTGTTATCGTGGAAGCTGTGAGTGGACAATCTTTTGAAAAATATTTGCAAAAAAATATCTGGACACCTTCAGGTATGAAAAATACTGGTGTAGAAAAGTATTCCAAAAAATATAAAAATAAAGCAAAGCTCTACGAAATAAATGACAATGGTACGATCTCTCCCAAACAACAAAACGATTTAAGTAACCGAGTGCCTGGAGGAGGTTTTTATTCTACAGTTGAAGATCTTTTATTGTTTGGAAAAGCAGTTTTGGAACACCAGTTAATTACGAAAGCAAGTTTTGATAAAATGATAACTGATCCCGGAATAAAACAAAGAGGATCGGGCTACGGATTTGGTTGGTTTTTATATGGAAAAAACAGAAAAGGAGAAAATGTAATTGGACATAGTGGTACACAGGCTGGCGCGGCAACTCAACTGTTTGTCTGGCCAGAGGCGAATCGAATTGTAGTGGTTATGTCCAATACATCTGGAGCGTATAATGATGTGTTTAATTGTGCGGATGAAGTAGGAGGGAAGTCGAGCGAAGCAATTATTCG
>CALGLS010000196.1 GCA_937959375.1 uncultured Saprospiraceae bacterium | reverse complement strand
GTCTCTGACTTATCACTTGTACTTGTTCCATCAGAAGCAGTAAGTGTTACTGTAAAACTTCCACCTTCCGTGTACGTGTATACAGGTGATTCTTCGGTGCTAGATCCTCCGTCACCGAAGTCCCAAGAGTAAGAAGTTGCGTTACTTGAGAAATTACTAAATGTAACTTCAAGTGGATTAGTTGCACTCACTTCAGATTGAAAGCTTGCTACTACACCAATCTGTGGATCAGGAAGTGAGTCATCTTCATCTTTCTTACAGCTTAGTACTGTAAGTAGCACTAAGGCGAATAGTGCGAGGTTTGATTTTGAAAAGAAATTTTTCATTGTTTTTTACTTTAAATGATTTAAGATAAAAGTTGTTGTTAGTAAAATGTTTTTTAGTAAATTTTTTGAACAGACGGAAGACCGAAGTCCGAAGTCCGAAGTTTCCCGCGATCGTGTAAATCACGTTAGAAGGAAACCCTGTCTGCCTACTAGGCAGATTCGGACTTCCGTCTTCCGACTTCGGTCTTCCCTCTATTGAAACAAACTAGCATCAGGAAACTCCGTCAAATTTGGAGCTACCGCCGTTTCTTCTAAAGAAATTGGTAACCATAAATGTGAATCAGAGAAGTTAGCTTCTTTGTTTCCGTCGTTAGTGAATAAACTTGCATTTGCTCTACCAGATCGAACGAGGTCATACCAGCGATCTCCTTCTATTGCCAATTCTGCGCGACGCTCATACCAGATGAGGTCCATCATGCTCCAGTTTTGTTCAGTTCTGATGTCCATAGAAGTTTTGTAATTTCCAGTGTTGTCACCAGGGCCAGCAGCACGTTCTCTTACTTGGTCAATGTAAGCCATTGCTTCATTGTCATCACCATTGCTACGGTGTATTGCTTCTGCTAACATAAGTAAAAGATCACCATATCTGATAACTGGCGTGTTAGCCGTTTTTGTTAAGTTTGGATCACCACCGTTTTCATTTGTTCCTGCAAAATCTTTCCAGTTGGCAAATTTTTCTTGCCACATACCAGTCGCATCGATTGGATTGTTTTGTGTTATATCGATAACAGGAGAACAGCTTCCGCCAGATGCAATAATCTCATTCGCTAATTCTGCTTCATCTGTTAGTGTTACATCACGACGGTACTGATCGTCAGCAAGGTAGTGATTGCTCAAGCTCTCCGTTGGCAACATGAACCCCCAACCTGCTTGATAGTCAGGATGGTCTTCGCAAAGTCCTCTGATACCACAAAGTTGAACAATACCATTTCCATCAATTCCTTCAAACCAACTCCAGTCGCTGGTGTAAAGTGCATTGTGTTGAATTTCAAAAATTGATTCAGGAGTATTGTTTACAAAAAATCCGAATAGCGATTGGTAGTCATCTTGAAGTTCATAAACACCTAAGTCGACCACTTCTTTAAAAGCATCTTTAGCTAATCCAAACTTCATAGGATCATCATTGTCAAGGTCGGCCCAATATAAATAAGCTTTACCTAATAAAGCTAGAGCTGCTCCAGTTGTTACGCGACCTACTTCATTAGAAGGAAGATCACCAGGAGATGGAGAATACTTCTTTAATGAGTCAACTGCGTATTTAAGATCATCGGTGATCAATGTAAATACTTCAGACATGGTATTTCTTTTCAGATCTGTTTCTTCTGGAGTAATTAAACGGTCCGCAATTGGAATAGGTCCAAAGTGACGGAACAATTCAAAGTGATAGTAAGCACGTAAAAATCTTGCCTCTGCTTTGTATCGTTTTACAATATCTGTATTTACTTGTGATTTTTCCAAAACGGTATTGGCACGGAAAATTCCAATATAGTTACGACGATAGATTGGCTGTGCTATCGTGTTGGTATTGGTGTTGGTAAAGTCATCAAATTCTTGCCAGCCCGGTTGATCTCCATTTGATGGGTCACCACCAGCGTTTGCATTGTCTGATCGAATTTCTCCGTACATCACATACGAAATCCATTGGCCATAAGCCATTGACCAACCTAGTGGATCATAGGCTGCAATAAGTCCAGAAAATACTTGGTCTTCTGTTACGAAGAAGTTGCTGGATAAAAATTCACCAACTGGCTCTACATCAAGGCGATCTTTCTTACAGCTTTGAAGCCCTATGATAAGCAGTAGTAAAACGGGGATTAAGATTAATTTTTTCATGTTGTTATTTTTGAATACCATGTTGTCATCTTTAACAATGAATACGCTGGTATGTTTTAACTATAGACTTTTTTAAATAACTGATAGATGCTTTGCTTTCCATACGTTTACTAAACTTTAAAAGTTTAGTAAACGTTGCCGAAGTAGCACCTTTCGCTCCAAATTAGAAAGTAACTTTCACACCACCACCAACAGATTTGTTGCTTGGATAAAATCCTTTATCGATTCCTGTATCAAGAATCCAACCGTTGGTTCCAATATCTGGATCAAAACCAGAATAGTTCGTCAGTGTGAATAAGTTATTAGCAGAGAAATATATTCTCAATTCTTGCATTTTTATTTTAGACAACCAATCGCTTGGGAAGCTATATCCAACCTGTAGATTTCTCATACGGAAGAATGTTCCATCCTCTAGGTAGAAGTTAGAAGGTCGTTGGTTGTTATTCGGATCATCAGAAACCAATCGTGGGTACTTAGCACCTGGGTTTTCAGGAGTCCATCGGTCAAGCCAGAATGTTTGATAGTTGGTATAAGTTACATCAGAACGTTCGTAAGCTCTAAAAATTTCATGACCGATTTGCGCTGCAAAAATACAGCTAAAGTCAAAGCCTTTGTAATTGGCATTAAGAGAAAGACCTAGGATGTGGTCAGGCCAAGGTGAACCGATATTTGTGATATCTTCTGAGTTGATAATTCCATCTGCATTTACATCAACAAATCTCAAGTCTCCTGGTTTTGCATCAGGTTGTAGCGGGTCACCTTCCTGATTGATATGACGGAAAACGTCTGCTTCAGTTTGGAAGATACCGTCATTGATATAACCTACAAAATGACCAACGGGTTGACCTTCTGTCATTCTTGTAATAGATGTATTTCTTACTGGCCAACTCCAACCTTGTAGGAAACCTGCGTCACCTGCTACGTTGATTACTTCGTTGGTAAAGTGTGTATAACTCAATCTAGTATTTAGAGTTAACTTGTTGAAACGCATACGGTGTCCAATTCCTAATTCAATACCTTGGTTACGAATTTCACCAAGATTACTAATCGGATTGTTCGTTGCTCCAATGTATCCAGGAATAACTTCTGCCATCAAAAGATCCTTTGTCGACTTGCGGTAAACGTCCGCATCAATGGTTACTTTTCCTTCCCATAATTCTACTTCAATACCAATATCAATCTGCTCACTTTCTTCCCATTTTACATTTGGGTTAGGAGGAGTAGCTAGTGCAGCTCCAGTAAACAAGGTTGGATCCTGACCAAAGGCATAGGTAAATACATTCTCGATGGTTGCAGTGTAGCTCAATGGTGCAATTCGGTCACTTCCGTTTCGACCCCAGCTAGCTCTTAACTTCAAGAAGCTAATCGCATCAATGTTGAAGAATTTTTCTTTACTTAATACCCATCCTGCTGAGAAAGAAGGGAAAACACCCCATCTATTATTTTGACCAAAGTTAGAAGAACCGTCTCTTCTTACCGTAGCTGTGAATAAATACTTTTTGTTATAATCATATTGTACACGTCCGAAGTAACTGATTAAAGCATAGTCAACATTGATACTACCAAATGTTAGATCGGTAGAATCTTGACCAGCATTTAGAATCTGCCAATTTGGGTTAAATTTAACGGCATCTGGAATAGAAGAAGTCGATCCTCCAGCTGTTTCAAATTTACTATTTCGGAATGATGTTCCAAGTACTACATCTAAGTTGTGTAATCCGTTAATTGAGTTGTTGTACTTCACATAGTTTTCAATCTGGAAAGATTCACCTGTTCCATATCCTTGAGAAACGTCATTGTCTAAATTTACAAAAGCGTCATGGTATTCATAGTCTGGCGTAAAAGAACGATAGTTGTACCAGTAGATATCAGCACCAAGATCAGATCGGAAAGTAATGTTTTTGAAAGGTCTAATTTCTAGGTAAACATTACCAAGAAAAGCATCAGAGTGACCATCATTATTAGCAAGACGCAAACGACTAAGTGGGTTTACATATTCTTTTTTAACCCACTGAGATTGTTCAAAACCGTATTCCTTGGTATCGTTGTAAACTCCTGTTAATGGATCAAGCGCAAAAGCATCAGCTAGTACTGTTCCAAATGCATTGTTAACACCAATGTTTTGATTTTCAACTCGATTGAAGTAAGCGTTTTCACCAATGGTGATGTACTTGTTTATTTCTTTCGTTGTATTCAAACGAACAGCATATCTTTTATAGTTAGATTTAGAACCACCAATCACACCTTCTTGATCCCAATAGTCAAGCGATACGAAAGCATTTTTTGTGTTGGCAGATAAACGATGGTTGAAAACAAAAGCAGGGCTAAAGATTTCATTCATCCAATCGGTATTACTTAGCTCACGTTCAGGGATGCCGTAAGGAAATTTCAATGTTTCCAATGCAGCAGTTTGACCACTGTTCGCAAATTTTTCTTCAGTGATAGTGATATAGTCGTCAGCACCCAACATTGATGGCATACTCCAAGGTCTAGATTGAGTAATAGAACCTTCATAAGTGATTTGGCCACCAATACCATCTTTTCCTTTTTTAGTAGTGATGATGACTACACCGTTGGCAGCTCTAGCACCATATATAGCACAAGATGCAGCATCTTTCAGTACATCCACAGATTCTACATCACCAGGACTGATATTATCAATGTTTCCAACCTGTAAACCATCGATGATATATAATGGTGAGTTGTCACCGTTGGTACTAATACCACGAATCAACAAACTTTTAGAGGCTCCTGGTTGTCCAGAAGATTCGTTGACAATAAGACCAGTAACCTGACCTTCCAATGCTGCTGTTACATCTGAAACAACGAAACCTTCCATGTCTTCAGCGGAGATTTTAGAAATGGCACCTGTAGCAACACGCTTTTCTTGTTTTCCATAACCAATTACGATGACTTCATCTAGTGTTTCAGAATCAGTCTTTAGTTGGATGTTAAGAAATTCATCGTTAGCAACAGGAACCTGTAAGTCTTTGTAACCTGTATAGCTAA
>CALGLS010000195.1 GCA_937959375.1 uncultured Saprospiraceae bacterium | reverse complement strand
ACGTCTCAGCAGCTGTTAGCGTAGTAGGCTGTGGAAGGTTAAGGTTCGGATAGTTTGTTGTGATTTCTGATTCAACTGTAGTAAGTGCTTCAGCATTATCAACATAGTCGATAAGAGTCTTACCATTTACACCACCATATTCAGCAGGGCCAGTAGTAAAAGACTGAGCATTTAAAGTTGTTAATCCAGAAAACAGAAATGCCATTAATGTCATAAACATCAAGGTTTGAATTCTTTTTTTCATGAGAATAAACATTTAAAAAGTTAATAAATAAAGTTAAGAACGTTAGGATTTATAATAACTTGACAATACGTGTTTAGGATTTATAAGAATTTGATTGTCAATTAGTTCCAGAGTATCGGTCACTTGTCAGTTGCAGGGTAAACGGCATAAAAAACCAGTGCTCTGACAGAACAAATTAAGTTCTGTAGAGTAAAATTCAACCGATTCTATCTAATGTTTTATTGGGTTACAATAAGACGTGATAGTAATCAATATCCGTTTGTTGTTTTAAGTCGAATTGCTCAAGTGAAAAGCTATACAACTTGCCCTATTCATGTAATTTTTTGCGTTATACAATAGTATATATTGAATTATTTATTCAAGTTCAATTTATTACGAATATTGAGGACTATATATAATTTGTAAAGGATACCTATAGCAAGTACATACCACGACGAATCACGGATGTATTATACATGTAGGATTTATTGTAACGCATAACGTTACTAATCTAAACGGTTAGAGGGATGTAAAGGTCGGTTAAGGGATATGTTAGGTAGGTTTGTGGGAATATAAATAAGAAGAAATCGGGTTGTTTTACACTTCTTATTTTAGGTATTTGTTGCTTTAAAAGTTAGATAATGTTCATGGTAATAATACGAATTCTGCTAAGAATAGACACAAATATAATATATTTCCATCTTTTACAAACTAAATTTTAAGAAATAATTTAGATTTTGTTTCTAAGCTATTGCAAAGGTATACATTATTAATACAATGCAACAACTAAACATTAACTTTTAATTTAATTTGTAATGTTTTTTTTCTGTGCCTATTATATTACTCCAATATCTTATAAATGTTCCCTTGCTTTTATATAATTTAGCGACAATTTTAGAACTACGACAGTCCAAACCTTAATTTCTGTTTTAGCTAATGATCAAAAAAGGCTAAAACAATATTCTATCTACTTAATTATCAAACGTTTAGCTGCAAACTATTCCAAGTAGCGCACGCTAGTTCTGCTTCCATCAGATTATAGGTTCTAAAACAATGCTTCTATTATAAAAAGTGGTTCACTTTTGGTATTAGATAATAATTAAGTATGATAGCTATAAAAATATAACTTCAAATGTTTTCAGTTCACGATATAACAGCAGCTTTCTAGTTCCTAGAAAGCTAACACATAATATATTTATCAATGTTAGTTTGTCGTTATTTGTGATCCGAACCAAATTATTCTAAAAATTGAAAGAAACAACATGAATAGATTATTTTTCATTCCACTTTTTTTACTCTGTATATTATCATGTAATCAAGATAAGGCTACTAATGATGGCAGCACAGAGAACAAGTCAAAAACAGGTGAGCTATTTACACTCCTACCCTCTTCCTCTACTGGTATCGACTTCCGCAATGATTTAAATGAGGATGTTACTGACGAAAATAAAAACATTCTATCCTTTGATTATTACTTCAACGGAGCTGGCGTTGCCATAGGAGATATCAACAACGACGATCTTCCAGATATTTTCTTTTCAGGAAATGAAGTAAACAACAAACTTTACCTCAACAAAGGAAACATGAAGTTTGAAGACATTAGTGAAAAGGCTGGCGTCAACCAAGGAAAGAAATGGGGCAACGGTGTCACCATGGCGGATGTAAATGGTGATGGCAATTTAGACATCTATCTCACACAGGGTGGATCGAAATTCACTCCATGGTCTGACAAGAAAAATCTATTACTAATCAATAACGGAGATCTTACTTTTACCGAAAGTGCTGAAGCATACGGATTGGCAGATGAAAACATTGGTACGCAATCTGCCTTTTTTGATTACGATAAAGATGGCGATCTCGATTGCTTCATACTCAACGAATCAAAATACACTTTAGTCACCCACGATAAAATTTTCAAAGATCTAAAAATTAAAAAAAATCTCGAACAAGCCAGCTCACAGCTTTACCGAAATGATAATGGGAAATTTACAAACGTAACTGAAGCCGCAGGTGTACTCAATTGGGGATTTGGCCTCGGACTCGCAGTGAGCGACATCAACGATGACGGATGGCCAGACGTATATGTTGCCAACGATTACTCCGTTCCTGATTTCGTTTATATCAACAATGGAGACGGAACTTTTACGGACCAAGTAAAAGACCTAACAAAACAAATTTCATTTTACAGTATGGGGGTTGACATTGCAGACATGAACAATGACGGATTAAAAGATATTGCCGTAGTAGACATGGCTGCAGATGACCATATTCGTGATAAAACTTTGATGGCATCAATGGATATTCCAACTTTTTGGTATTACATCAACACTAGAAACTACCACTACCAATACATGTTCAACGCATTGCAAATCAACAATGGGAATGGAACATTTAGTAACATTGCAAACATGGCTGGTGTCTCTCGTACCGATTGGAGCTGGGCTTCATTGCTAGCCGATTTTGATAATGATGGTCACAAAGACTTTTTTGTTTCTAATGGTTTTCGAAGATATGCGCGTGACAATGATTTTAGAATCGCAATGGAAAAATCTAGAGAAGCAAATGGAGGTACTGTTCCTTTTGATCAAAGGCAAAAGTTTTATGACATGATGCCAACAATCAAATTACCGAACAGAATGTACCGCAATGATGGCAACCTAAAATTCATACCCGTAGAAGAAGAATGGGGCACTGCTCAACCTTCTTTTTCAAATGGCGCGGCCTATGCCGACCTCGATTTAGATGGTGACCTGGATCTCGTTGTTAACAATGTAGCTATGGAGGCTTTCATTTACAAAAACAACGCAGACTCAAAACGTGACAACAATTACTTCCGAGTAAAGCTAAAAGGAGCTGATACAAAAATGCCTATCGCAACCAGCCAAGTAACCATTCACTACGACGATAAAATCCAAGTGCAAGAATTAATGAACACTAGAGGTTATCAATCAGCCGTTGAAGACATCCTTCATTTTGGAATGGGTAAGTATACTAAAATTGACAAGGTAGAAATTAAGTGGGCGAATGGCAAAACACAAATATTAAATGATGTTGCAACCAACCAACAACTTACAGTCGTATACGATGCAACAAAAAGCATTGCTACTAATAACAATAAAAAAACGAACAACTTTATCACTAAAAAAGATGCAGCGGCCCTCGGTGTTGAATTTGTTCACACAGAGAATACATATGATGATTTTGAAAAAGAAATTTTACTTCCTCAAAAGCAATCTACTCAAGGACCTCACATAAGTGTTGCAGATGTTAACGCTGATGGTCTAGACGACTTTTTTATTGGTGGAGCAGCTGGTCAATCTGGCTTACTTTACCTACAACAACAAAATGGCACTTTTTCTTATACCGCCGAAAACCAAGTATGGGCGCTTGATAAAAACTCAGAAGATATCGGCTCATTGTTTTATGATGCTGATGGAGATGGCGACTTAGACCTTTACGTAGTCAGCGGAGGGGGTGGAGAATTTGCAACTGATGCACCTGAGCTATTAGACCGTCTATACATTAATGTTGGACAAGGAAAATTTCAAAAATTAAAACAAGGTTTACCCGAAATATTTGCAAGTGGTTCAGTCGTCAAGGCAGCTGACTACGACAACGATGGTGACATGGATTTATTTGTAGGTGGTCGTGGTGTTCCAGGAAAATATCCTTATGCATCTAGATCTTACATTCTTGAATTTGACAAATTTAAATACAAAGATGTCACGGCGGAAGTTGCTCCTGATTTAATGCAACCGGGATTGGTTACTGACTTTGAATGGACTGACTTCAACAATGACAAACAAATGGATTTGGTAGTCGTTGGAGAATGGATGCCAATTAGTTTTTACAAAAATGATGGCGGTAAATTCACCAATGTATCAGAGGCAATGGGCACAGATAATTTAAAGGGTTGGTGGTACAGCATTACTACTGCTGATGTGGACAATGATGGTGACCTTGATTTGATTTGTGGAAACTTAGGAACCAATTCCAAGTTCTCAGCAAGTAAGAAAAAACCGTTCAATGTTTTCTCTGATGACTTTGATAAAAATGGTTCTTGTGATATTGTATTGAGTAAAGAATACAATGGTAAATTAGTACCTGCTCGTGGTCGTCAATGTTCTTCAGAACAAATGCCTTTTATAAAAGATAAATTCCCAACGTACAAAGAATTTGCTAGCGCAGATATTGAAGACATTTTAGGAAAAGATAAATTAAATAAATCGCTCCATCTTCAGGTAACAGATTTTGAATCTAAGGTTTTAATTAACAATGGTGATGGAACCTATACCGCTCAAGCACTACCTGCGATTGCTCAAATGGCTCCTATTAATGGCATCATTGTAAAAGATGTAAACAAAGATGGGAACCTCGATCTTATCACAGCTGGTAACATGTATAATACAGAAGTAGAGACACCAAGATATGATGCTGGAACGGGTCTGGTTATGCTAGGAGATGGTAAAGGAAAATTTGATGCATTAAAAGCAGGAGATAGCGGTTTTTTCACACAAGAAAATGTAAAAGATATTAATTGGATTAAACAAAAAGACGGCAAAGCAATCTTAGCTGTAGCTGTAAATAATGGTCCAATGCAATTCTTTGAATACGATGATAAAGCAGCTCAAATGAAATAAAAATTAAGGTCAATTAGTCTGATCGCAAATTCAATATATTTGAAGATCTTAATTAAAACGTTGTTTAAAAAATACTCTGTCAATTGGCAGGGTATTTTTTTTTGTAAAGAAGTTATTACTCTACATGTTCAATTAAGTAGCATTTTTTTTACACACACTTTAACATAGTTAAGCAAAATAATCCCAACACTTACCACAATAAAAAAGCCCCCTCCAAGCCGAAGCAAGGAAGAGGCCATCCCAAAAACCGATTTCAAAGCATATCTTTAATTTCGGATTTTGAGCTACTTTATTGTCCGTTCATTTATTGACGATTAGTCAACAATGATCATCTTCTTAGTAGCTGAATCAGTAGCAGTATCCAAAG
>CALGLS010000194.1 GCA_937959375.1 uncultured Saprospiraceae bacterium | reverse complement strand
AAAGGCCAATCGCGCCTCACGTTGTTCAGACATATACTTACTAAAGCCCAAAGCTTTCTCATTCTTCATCTTCTTTCGCAAAACTTCATCCTCCCCTTTGAAAAATTTGCGCTGTGCTAACAAGTAATTATTTTGCACGTTTCCTTTTCCAAAAAAGTGCAATGTCTTTTGAAAAGACTGACCATGAAAAGTAAAACGCAATTGATTATCCGGTTCTAAAAAGACAGGTGATCTTTCACTTCCATAAAGAATATACCCGATAGTTGGTTCCTTCAATTTCACGTTGACTTCAAATGACCAATCGCCATTGATTTTAAACTGATATTCTTCTTCAATAAAAGTAACTGGATCGGTGTACAAAACTAACTTCAGTACTCGGCCAGTATAACCTTCTATCTTGCCTTTTATAGTAACTGGTGTGCTTGGTCGCTCTTTGGTTGAAAGTGGAATGTCAATATATTCTGGTTGTGGTTCTATTGTTGGAATAGTCACTACAGCAGTGGTATCAACAGCTACAACCTCCGTTAGGCCTTCCATTGATATCGTATCACCGACTGGTTTATTCAACTCAGTGTTTGCGTAAGCAATAGATGCTAAAACAGCTGTACTAGTTGTATCATTCGTTTCAGGATTCACTTTGATTTTTGATACTTTTTTAGCAGCTGGATTAGCCGTTCCATCCATCTCTTTTCTATCATGAATAACAACAGAGGTAATCACTTTTTCTCTTATAACGTCGTCGTTATCCATTTTAAAATCCTCTACAATTCGATAGGTTGTAGCACCATAAATGATATCAGGATTCTTTTCTTTTTGAATCTTTTCTAAAGTACTCTTTGCAATTTGATCGTATGACTTTACAGGATTGATTAACAAAAAGTCGTCTACCTGTTTTTCCAATTCCTCTAGTGGCATAATCCTAGATCGCCAGTATAGATCATTTGCCATCACATAATAAAGTGCATTTCCTTTGAGATATTTTTGTGCCTCTTCAAAAAGGATACCCTCAGCCGTTGCTGTACTATCAGCTGCTACTGTAGTAGTGTTGGCAACATCAACTATTGATGAAAAATCATCTTCAAAAACTAGACCTACACCAATCACCCAACCGATATGTCCATCCCCCGTTTTTACTTTGTACCAATAATCTTCATGCAAGGCTTCTTTAATCAAAACCTTTGATTTGAAATTTGACTTTTCATGCAAATAACGCATTCGAGCTCCTTTCTTAACTTCTGTTACAATCGGTGGTTCCTCTGGTTTTGACAATACAAAAATACTAGGTACGTCAACTCGAATACTAACAGGTTCATTTTCTAACTTACCTGGAATCTCAGATCTAAAATGTAGATACCGATCCAAAAAGTAAGCATAATACGGGTTTGATAATGCTCGATCATTATTGACCAAAATCTCATCAAGAAAGCTGTAATACTCTTTCGGAATGACCGTCTCATCAATTCCCTGTGTTGAAAAATGTTCCAAGCGATAACGCAATAGATAGTAAGCCCACCAATAGTCAATATCTGCACAAGCGTAATGTCTGAAATCTTCTGAGAAATTTCCTTTTTCCGGATAGTCTTTATAAAACCCAAAACGCTGATTGCGCATCTGATCCATAAAACGTCTAAAGTCTAAAGGTGAACGATCAGCAATTTCGAAAAGTAAAAATTGCTCATCCCACTCATTGTACATTTTATAGGTTTGAAGTAGATAGTTGTTTTGTAAAGAGCCTTTACCAGAATAGCGTATACTACTTCTAAAATTGATTGCATCAAATTGGATAAACAGATCATCACCTGGCTCTAAAAATAACTTGAGTTCAATCCCCATATAATTAAACATCACCTGAGTTGGTTCATTTAATTGGAAACTCATACCAAAGCTATTATTTTGTTGGATTGGAACGGTGAAGGTTTCTTCATTGAAGGAAACAATGTCTCTAAAAAAAGTCATCGTTACATCTCTGTGAACTGGATTTATAACTCGCCCACCTATCTTTGTTAGCGCACCTTTATTCATAGAGGCAACATCCTGAGCGGGGAGCACAAGGGACGTAAACAAAACCAATATGAGCAAAAAGTTTCTAAACATTTTAAACTAGTTAGTTAAAGGGTAGATTACATTGTTGTAAAAGAGCCTAATTAATAGAATTTTGTCTGCCTTGATAGGGCAAAAAACTGACCGACTCTATCGCAATAAACAGTATCAAACGACCTCTAAGGCAAATACCGTGCTGCGATATGAATCAAATCTGTTTCCACTTGGCTAGGTCAGGGGAGCTTGACCTCAGTAATTGGTAATTAGCTAAAAATTATTGGTATTCAAATACTCCGTATGGTGTTTTTAATTCTACTGATTCACCATCTGCTTTTTCTACGTGGCCAATGATTTGAGCATCAATACCAAAAGATTTGGAGATTTCGATTATTGCCGCAGCATCAGATTCCTTTAAATAAAACTCCAAACGATGTCCCATATTGTACACCTGATACATCTCTTTCCAATCGGCACCAGATTGCTCTTGAATCATTTTGAATAAGAAGGGAGTTTCAAAAAGATTGTTTTTAATAACCTTTCTGTCCTTGATAAACTTAACAACTTTGGCTTGACCTCCACCGGTACAGTGAATTAAGCCATTTATTTTCTTGCGATGAGTGGCAAGTATCTTTTTTAGGACGGGTAAATATGTTCTTGTTGGAGACAAAATAAGTTTACCTACATTGGTTTTATGTCCCTTTACCGTGACTTCATCAGAAAGTTTTTTCATTCCTACATAAGCCACTTCTTCTGGCATATTTGGATCGTAACTTTCTGGATAATCAGTAGCGTAATCAAAGTTAAGTACATCGTGGCGAGCAGAAGTCAATCCGTTGGAGCCAGTACCTGCGTTGTAAGTATCTTCATAGATGGACTGACCGTCAGAGGCTAGTCCTACAATCACATCACCTGCTTGGATATCGTTGATAATTAAATCCTCACGTTTCATTCTTGCAAAAGCAGTGTATCCTACATCGATGGTACGTACAATATCTCCAACGTCTGCAGTTTCGCCACCAGCCATGTGAATATTAACACCATGCGCTTTCATAGAATCTACGAATTCGTGGGCTCCATTAATAATTCTACCAATTACTTCTCCAGTAATCTTTCGTTTATTTCGACCGATCGTAGATGACAATACAATATCGTCAATACAACCAACACAGGCCATATCATCAAGATTCATTACAATAGAGTCTTGGGCAATGCCTTTCCAAACTGACAAATCTCCTGTTTCCTTCCAGTACATGTAGGCAATAGAAGTCTTCGTACCTGCTGTATCAGCATGCATGATATTGCAGTATTCCGGATCACCGGCGACAACATCAGGAAGAATTTTACAGAATGCGTTAGGGAATAGACCTTTATCAAGTCCTTTGATGGCTGCGTGTACCTCGTGCTTGGTTGCCGAGACGCCTCTTAGATCGTATTTATAGCTGTCAGACATGTACTTAGTTATTTGACGGAATTATTTAATTTTTTCCGTTTTGGCATTTTTAAAAATTAACACGCTTTTTCCCTATTGGTCAATCGCTTAGTGAATTTTATAAAAATCGGAAAAATTCAAATAATTTAGTTCCGTCTCGTGGTATTATTGCTTGCTGCAAAAGAAATAATCGACTGCAAAGGTACAACCTTTAATCGTGGATTAAGGTAAAGGACTTAGTAAATTTTTGGATGTTTTTTAGGCTTGTTTCACGAATGGATTAGGGAAGCCTTGGTAGGTCTTGCAAACTTGCAAAGTGGCTATGCAATGAGAATCGGACAGCTTGTCAAGCAAAAAGAAAAAAGGGAACCTAGCGATGTGTACCAGATTCCCTTTTAAATGTTGATTATTTTTTTCTTCCAGCGTTTGGAATGCGAAGTACCTGACCTGCATAAATTAGGTTAGGATCCTTAAGCATTGGCTTGTTGGCTTCAAAAATCTTCTTGTATTTCATTGGATCACCATAGAATCGTTTAGCAATTTTTGAAAGCGAGTCACCACGCTTAACGGTGTAAAACTCATTTTCAGGTGCTTCTTTCTTTACAGAAAGACGATCATCTACTGCTGCTACACCAGCAACGTTACCCAAAGCAAGGATAATTTTCTCGCGATCAGCCTGTGAGTTAACCTGTCCGTGAATGGTAGCAGTAGAACCATCGAAAGATAGACTCATATTGGTAACTTTCTTTTTACCCATACCTTCTACGATACCTCTCAATAAAATTTCTTTTTGCTTGTTGAGAATTTCTTCTTCCATTCTCTTTATTTCAGGATTATCAGCTACTGTTTTAGCGTTTTTCTTAGTTAAAATCTTAGCTCCTGAATTCTTTAAAAAGGAAAATAAACCCATAATTTTTTAGTTGATGTTAAAGTTACACTTCGATAAAACACTGTTTATCAAGAACTTAATGAGAACTCATCTAGCTCATTGTAAGTATAACCCTGTGGTTAATTAGAATTAATTGAATACAAATGTGGCGGAATTTATGACAGTTTTCACGAAATAGCAAAACTTTTAGCTGGCAATTGTAAATTTCTGTTTTGAAACCGTTGGAATGGGAAGGGGAAGGGGAATTAGAATTTGAATGGGAATTAGAATTAGAATTAGAATGCTCGTCTATCGCAGGGTTCCACGTTAGACGAGCATTCCCATTCCCATTCCCATTCCCATTCCCATTCCCATTCTAATTCTAATTCTAATTCTAATTCTAATTCTAATTTCCATTCTAATTCACATTCCAATTCATTTTCTCCCTCATTTCCTTGTTTTTTAAATTAAAAATGAACAATTTGGGACGAATTTTGTCTTACGTTTTATCTAGAATTCTCACCTGCTTTCACAAATATTAACTTAACTGGTCATTTACCCAGATTTCTATGTTAACATAGTCTGGATAAATACGTACAGTCAACTGGCACTTTATTACTCAAAAAGTATATATTTGCGGAGTTTTTTTCAAACCTTTTACAAAAGTTTAAATTTTATACCATGCAAGGTAAAGGAATCGTAAAGTTTTTTCTAGTGGTAGTTACCTTATTCTGCCTGTTGCAGTACTTCTACATGTTCCCTACGTTAGGCGTAGAGAAGGATGCAGAAGCATATGCACAATCTGTTTCTAGTTCTTTTCCAGCTGAAGTTCAAGCTGAAAAATTTGCAGACGCAGAATCCTCTTATCTAGACTCTATGTCTAGTGAGGTAATTTTCAATGTTCCAATGATCAAACAATTCACTTATGAAGATCTAAAGAACGCTCAGCTAGCATATGGTCTAGACCTCAAAGGAGGAATGAATGTCGTTCTTCAGGTTGACCTAAATGATTTTATTAAATCATTGGCTGAGAATGATGCACCACTTATCAAAGAAGCATTAGCTCAAGCTGATGCAGATGTAGCTGTAACTAAGTCAGACTATGTAACTCGTTTTTACAAAGCTTACAAGTCACTAGGTGGTACTAACCTAGCTGCAGCTTTTGATTCAGACGAAGTGCTTAGAGAAAGCATCAAATTTGATACACCTGAAAGCGAAGTTGTTCGTATTCTTCAGGAAAAGTCAAAAGAAACTGTTGGTCTTACTTACAAGCGTCTTAAAGAACGTATTGATGAGTTAGGTGTTATCCAACCAAACGTTTCGCTTGACGAAGCAAGAGATTTGATTATCGTTGAACTTCCAGGTATTCGTAACCCGGAACGTGCGCGTAATTTCCTTCAAACTACTGCAGAATTGCAGTTTTGGAATGTTTACCGAATTTACGACCAAGTATCTCCATCTACTGGCGCAGGACTTATCCAGTTATTAGCTCAAGCTGATGACAAACTTAGAAGAGTTGCTTCTGGTGACACAACTACTGTGGAGGCTCCAGAAGAATTCAGAATGGATACTTCTTTTGTATATGACTCTGACGGAAACATCAGAACAGATACGATTGGTGCGATTACGCAGGTACCTGTTGAAAATACTACTCCTACTAATCAAGGACCTTTATTAAGTGCGCTTACTTTAAATGGTGCAGGTGCTAGCGGTGCGGCATTAATGCCTGGTACGGTGATCGGTACAGCTCCTCGTAATAAAATCAAGACAGTTAATGAGTATTTGTCTCGACCTGAGGTAATGAGCCTTATGCCAAAAGACGTATCTTTCAAATGGGGACACTACCCTGCTAAAGGATATAATGACTATACCGCTGAAAGCAAAGTATACGAACTATACGCTATCAAAATGGAAAGAGGCTCAGACCGACCTCCTTTAGCTGGTGATATGGTTACGGATGCTGCTGCTAACCCAGACCCAACAACTGGATCAATTGCAGTTTCATTAGGAATGACTGGACCTGGTGCAAAAATCTGGGGTGAAATGACTACTAAAGCTGCTCAAGACAACAATCGCGAAATTGCCATTGTATTGGACAACAAAGTAGTTTCTGCTCCACGTGTAAACCAACCTATCCTAACTGGTAACTCTTCTATTACTGGAGACTATAGCATGCAGGAAGGAGAAGATTTAGCTAAGATTCTACAAATTGGTAAGCTTCCAGCTAAAACTAAAATCATTCAAGAATCATTGGTTGGTCCTTCTTTGGGAGCTGATAATATCAAGCGTTCTATCAACTCACTGTTGATCGGTTTTGGTTTGGTATTCTTATTTATGGTATTCTATTATGGTGCAGGTGGTTTTGTAGCTATCCTTGCCCTACTACTTAATATCTTCTTCATTTTTGGATTATTGGCCAACTTCGGTACTGTACTTACACTACCTGGTATTGCGGGTATCGTATTGACAATTGGTATGGCAGTAGATGCCAACGTAATCATCTTTGAAAGAATCAGGGAAGAACTTAGATCAGGCAAATCATTATTGATTTCAATCAAAGATGGTTTCCAACACTCCTACTCTGCCATCATTGATGCCAACGTAACTACTATTTTGGTAGCCATCATCTTAGCTTACTT
>CALGLS010000193.1 GCA_937959375.1 uncultured Saprospiraceae bacterium | reverse complement strand
TAGAAAAAATAAAACCTATTGCTTTGAATATTGCTCCCAATCCATTTTCTGACTGGAGTACCTTGGAAGTTGAGCTTTCGCAAAAATCGAATGTTCGTTTGGAGTTGTTTGATATAAACGGGGTTCGAATTGAATTGATATTGGATGAAACGCTATCTAGTGGTAAGCATGAGTTTGCGATTGATGGGTCAGACTTAGTGAGTGGTATTTATATTTGTCGGGTGACTACGCCATTTGGCGTTAGTAGTGAGCGAGTGGTGATTGCTCGAAATAAATAAAGCTGACTTTTATGTTTTTTCTAATAGCCAACTTGGAGTGATTTTCATAATCCAAGCAATTAGTCGCCATCTTTTAGTGATGTAAATTTTTCTTTTGCCTTTTAGAATACCCGAATAAATTTGAGCGCAAGCTTTTTCAACTGGAGCAACCCAAAACATTCCCTTTCCTTTGGCCATTGGTGTGTCCACGAAACCAGGTTGAACATCGGTGACTTTTATATCTAACTTTTCATTTTTAGCAATGCATCTTAAGGACTCTAGATAGTTGGCTTGAAATGCTTTTGCTGCGCTGTAAGCGGGGCTATGTCGACTACCTCTTAGCGATGCGATCGATGAAATTCCGACAAGGTGCCCATAACCTTGGCTTCTAAATTTTGAAAAAACAAATTCATACACTTTAGCAATCCCGTTCACATTCGTTTGAATAATTTTATGTTCAATATCCCAATCTAACTTTTGATTAAGGTCAGCAAAACCGGAAGAAACAATTACTAAGTCTACTGTTTTTAGTTGTAAAAAGAGGGACTCTAGCTTTTGGTCCGAGAGATCAATTTCGGTAACATCATGTTCTAATATTAAAATTTGATCACTTGCTTTTGCTTTAATTTCTTTCAGCAATCTAGTTCTTCGTCCTGTGATTCCAACAGTCCAATCATCAGCAATTAATACTTCGGCAAGACCTCTTCCAATCCCAGAAGTTCCACCAACTATTATGGCTTTTTTCATTACTTTCTGTTTGTTTATTGGAATCCGGTTTTCAGTTCAACGTTATGTCACTAACTAGATGTCCGAGTCTTACTTCTGCTCCAATCGTTCGATTAGGCGACTTGATATTCTGAGAAAATTCATAGAGGTTACTAGTCCCACTAATTCTCCTTTTTGTACCACTGGCAAACAACCAACCTCACTTTTTCGCATTATTCCTAAGGCATCTAAAATAGTTGCATCGGGGCTAATCGTCAATGGTTTTTTAATCATGATATCTTTCACCTTTACCGCTTTGTTATTTAGTTTATTTTGCTTCATCAAATGGCGCATGATTAAACGCAAAGTCACCAAGCCAATTAACTTTCCTTTGGTATTTTCCACCGGCATGAAACGAATTTTGCGAAAGTCCATCATCTCTGCTACTAACTCAATAATATCATCTTGCTGGACCGTAAAAAGATCCGTTTCCATAAACTCTTCGACTTTAATTTTAGAAGGTCGGTATTCTTTTAATTCATCGAGATTAGGGAGTTTCCATTTATGCACAGGAATATCTTTTTGTTGGTTATTAATAATGGCAGCAGTGAGGCAAGAGAGTGCTTCATCGGGGTTTGTTTCTGCAATCAACTTGGTGTAAGCCCGTAGTTGCCAACGTGCTCCATTCATGTGCAACTTCGCTCGTTGTTCGATGATGCCGAGGTACTTTTTGACATCTGCTTTGTCAATATTAAATTTAGCTAAACCTTTTTTCGCAATTGGCAAAAGCTCTTTCAAAATCAAATCACAAACGGTTGTTTTCTTGTCTTTAAACCAAGTTAATTGTGTATCGATTCCATAGCGTGCTGCCTTTCCAAAATTATCACGGATATCTGCAAAACTAATCAGCTTGGTTATGTCATCGTACTTGTCAGCCATCCCTATCATCAGACCAATCCAGAAAACAGTATTCGCCATTTCATCTATTACCGTTGGTCCAGCAGGAAGTACACGATTTTCGATACGGAGATGTGGCTTACCATTAGGACTGATTCCGTAACAAGGTCGGTTCCAACGATAGACGGTGGAGTTGTGGACTTGCAGTGAACGCAACTTTGGCGTTTCACCTTTATTAATCATATCAATAGAATTTTCTGCCACGTCGCCACTAATCAAGACTCTGAATCGAGCAATGTCTTCGCGATAAATTTCCATGACAGATTTTTTGAGCCAACCATTTCCAAAAGTTACCCGTGGGCTACGCTCGCGCATATGATCATGAGTCGTACGTGTATCAACAGACTGTTGAAACAGAGCAATTCTGCTTTCATGCCAAAGGCGTTTACCAAAAACAATGGGTGAGTTGGCTGCGACTGCCATCACTGGGGCTGCTAATGTTTGTGCGATGTTATACATCTTCACAAAGTCTTTCGGTTCAATCTGCAAGTGTACTTGAAAACTAGTATTACAAGCTTCTAGAAGTGGGGAATCGTGTTTCACCAAAAGTTCATCAATACCCGACAATCGCAATTCGTAGGATGATCCGATCAATTGTTGATTGATGGATTCCATGAGTGCAAAGTAGCGTTTCTTTGGAGTTAGATTGTGCATTTCTAAATCAAACTTTCGAAGGGTTGGAAGTATTCCAGTCAAGATAATGTCTGCCCCGAGTTCCTGTACTTTCTCTCGAATCTTTTTCAAATTACGTCTATTCTCTGATTCCATTTGACGGAAACACTTTCCTTTAAGTTGACGAGGATTGAGATTAGTTTCTAGATTAAATCTAGCAAGTTCTGTTTCTACCCAAGGATATTCCTTCATTTTGTTCAAAGCCTTCATCGCAATAGGAGCTGGTTTCAGCGTTGGGTCTTCGACCATGCACATTTCCTGTTCGGCTCCAATTCGGGTAATTCCGCTTTCGAACCAGTCGTTTTCGAGCATGTATTCTAAAGCTTGTACATCATCGAGAAGGGAACGCACAAAGCGTTGCATTTGCTTTTCGTCTTTTAGAATCGATACTTTTTGTTCGCCCATGTTGGTTGTTTTGATTTGGGAATATGTATGACCATATCCTGTTTGCTTTTTCGTTTCCTTCGAAATATAGGTAGTTTGACGGAATTATTTAGCATTTTCTTTTTTGTATTTTTTCGGACCTCTTTGTGATTAATTTAAAATGAAGGAATACTTTTATGAAATTCATCCGTTATAGAAAGGGGTTATTTAAAATTTCTTGATAAAAACGACAATCATTCCATATGAAAAAATTATTGTTATCCATTTTTGCACTATTGATCTTCACTTCTTCTTGCCGAAAGGAGGAACCTCCAACTTTATTCACCATGGACTATGATTTAGACTTCACAATTCCAACTGGGCTTAATCCATTTGGAGGGATATATGGTGTGAAGATTAGAAACATCCCTTCTAATATTGAAAGTTACTTGATTGCCAATAACATGGAGTTGGAAGATATCGTAGAAATTGATCAGGCTTTCGCAAAACTTACTGCAGATTTCTCGGGAGTGGAGTATGGGTTTATAAGAAACGCAACGGTACGAATTCTCGAGTCGAATGATTCTACTAATTACAATCCAATATTTGAACGTTTACAAGTTCCTGACAACACCGGTCCAATCTTAGATATGATACCAACATTAATCGACCCTACTGATTTCTTAAAAAGAGAAACCTTTGATATTTGGTTTGAAATGGAACTGAGGGCGTTTTCTCCTTCATTGCTGGACAGTCAATTATCTTTACAATTTAAAGTGCTAGATAAGTAATTTGTTGATCGCTTAGTTCATTACAGCAGCAAGTGACGTCTTAGCATGTAAGCACATACCTATGTGGATTTAATTTTTCTATAAACCCCACCAAAAGTAATTACACACAAAATTCAGTTAAATCTCGAGAAACCCTTACCAATTAACAGTTTTTGGAGCGTTTTTTGATGCATAAAATGTGCACAATCAAACAATCAGCACCTACCGTTTGTTAGAGCTGATTAGAACAAAAAACAAAGATACATGACCAATGCAAATCCGCGACTGTCAGCCATTATGCTGATCGTTTTTTTGCTAACTTTATTTTCAGCCTGTACTAAACAACCAGAAACTTCAGTTGCTCCAAGTGAATTCACGAAAGAGCAGCGACTAGAGCTCGGCGAACTCATCCGAAGTGCCATCGCATTAGACCAAGATAACTTTGAGATTTTACCAAAGGCTCCTCCTTACGATACTTCTATTTATTTCCTTTTACAAAGTTTATACAATCAGGCGACCAACGCCATGCGCGTGGACAATCATTCTCCCACTTCCAATCGCTGGGATTTTAATCGCGAATGGCCTGTTACTGTTTTGGTTTCTGATGAACGAAATGCTTTTGTTCTTCCTGGAGGTTTTATTTATATCACTACTGGTCTTTTACAAACCATGACCGAAGAATATGAAGCTTATTATATCTTATCTTTTGAGGCCAACCTAATGAACGAAGGGACTTTACTAAACCGACTTATTTCTGAAATCAATTCAGACGCACTGGTCGATATCATCAATGGCAACCCAAGCCCAGGAGGGCAACAAGGACAGTCCATTGCACAAATATTAAGTACACTCACTTTTGACAGTGATGAGGTTTGGGAAAACGATATAATAACGGCTGAGTCTATCTGTAATACTTCCAAATGGGATCGCAAAGGGATACTTCCTTTACTTAATGATGTAGACAATAATTTTGAGTGGTTTACTTATCGACCTTCTTATTCTAATCGCCATCAACTTATAACGATCACGGACGTGGAGTCAGATGGATGTGGATCGCTGCACACGAATTTTCAATCAGGTGGGTATAAGCGGTATGTACTGGATCGGTTGTAGAAGTTAACGTTTCAAAGATAATGAAGTTACAGTAACAATTGAAACTGCTACTGTAACTTCTGAACTCATCGTCCCATATGCACCAACAGAACAGAAATATCAGAAGGTGAAACTCCGCTAATTCGACTAGCTTGTCCGATGGTTCGTGGTTGTAACTGAGTTAGTTTTTCACGAGCCTCCAATGAAAGAGAAACCAAACCATTGTAGTTCAGATCTTCCTTTAGTTTGACTTCTTCTAAGCGATTCATCTTCTCTACCATCTCTTCTTCTTTGCGGATATACCCTTCGTACTTCAAAGTTGTTTCTGCTAAAGAAATTACTTCTTCATCGTAGTTATTCAGAAACTCATTTAGAGCTGGAGCGTGTTCGCGAAGGGCTTTGATACCTACATTAGGACGTAGGATAACCATATTCATCTTCACTTTCTGACTCAAGGGTTTGGACCCCACTGTTTCTAAAAACGGATTTACTTCTGCAGGATCGGCACTCAATTTTTTAAAGAAAGAAATTAGTTCTTTTTGCTGTGCTACTTTAGTATTTACCTTTTCCATTCGCTCATCCATATGGTTCATGCCCAATGCTTTCGCTAGTGGCGTCAAGCGCAAATCTGCATTATCTTGCCGAAGCAAAATTCGATATTCTGCACGTGAGGTAAACATTCGGTAAGGCTCCTTGGTCCCCTTATTGATAAGGTCGTCGATGAGTACACCAATGTAAGCCTCTGATCTTTTCAATACAAATGGTTCTTCTTCTCTCACCGCAAGGTGTGCATTGACACCTGCCATTAATCCTTGACAAGCTGCTTCTTCGTAACCAGTGGTCCCGTTGATTTGACCTGCAAAGAAAAGGTTCTTTATCAAACGCGTTTCTAATGAAACTTTTAGTTGTGTTGGTTGGAAGAAATCATATTCTATGGCATAACCTGGACGGAACATTTTCGCATTTTCAAAACCAACGATTTTGCGCAAAGCTTTGTACTGCACATCCTCTGGTAATGAAGATGAGAATCCATTGACATATATTTCGCAGGTATCCCAACCTTCTGGTTCTACAAATAACTGATGGCTGGTGCGTTCTGAAAAACGCTCAATCTTATCTTCAATAGATGGGCAATAGCGTGGTCCGATTCCACGGATACGACCATTGAACATTGGTGATTTATCAAAACCTGTTTTCAAAACATCATGAACGGCTTGACTGGTGTAGGCGATATGACAAGGACGTTGTTTTGTCAGCCTTGGTGTATCCGTGTAGGAAAACTTACCGGGCTCCTCATCTCCTGGCTGCACTTCCATTTTATCCCAATCCAATGAACGACCATCCACACGTGGTGGCGTTCCAGTTTTCATTCTTCCAGCTTCAAAGCCTAGTTCAACTAACTGTTCTGTTATTCCTGTTGCAGCACGTTCGCCTGCACGACCACCTCCGAATTGTTTTTCTCCGATGTGGATCAAACCATTTAGGAAGGTTCCGTTTGTCAATACCACTGACTTACTTTCAATCTCAATTCCCATACCCGTGCTCACGCCACATACGCGACCATCTTTAACTACAAGTCCGGTTACCATCTCCTGCCAGAAGTCAATATTGGTATTTTCCTCCAGCATTTTGCGCCATTTCCCTGCGAATAGCATTCGATCACTTTGAGCACGTGGGCTCCACATCGCAGGTCCTTTAGAAAGGTTGAGCATTCTAAACTGAATCATGGTGTGATCCGTCACAATACCTGAGTATCCACCTAGTGCGTCCACTTCTCGTACGATTTGGCCCTTAGCCACTCCTCCCATAGCGGGATTACAGGACATTTGAGCAATGGTATTCATATTCATAGTAACAAGCATGACCTTACTACCCATGTTGGCAGCGGCTACAGCGGCCTCACAACCTGCGTGACCTGCACCTACTACTATGACGTCGTATTTTGGAAACATTTAATTTGAATGTTTTTAAGTTATAATTGAATACAAAATTACGAAAAAGAGTTGGTTAATGCTGAGATATAAATAAGCATCATATCAAATTGGATCGTTTACTCTGATTGAAGTTAAAGAAGATAAAACCCTTTTTACTTCAGCTCCGTATAATTTTGTAATTTTGGGTCGTTCTATAAGCCCCAAAAGATAATTTAATATGATACGAAAAACAATTTGGACATCTTCATTTGCAAGCTTTTAGCTAAAGGACTCTTTCGTCGTCGTTTAGCTTTAACTAAATGCTTGTAGATGTACAAGTTAATTTTTCGTTGAATAGTTCCAATCAAATTCAATAGTGATATGAAAAGACAAGCACTCGAAACAGATCAAAAAGCCCTTGAGATTAATCTCAATGATAAAATATATGGCACCTTTTCAGAAATTGGGGCTGGACAGGAAGTAGCGCGATACTTTTTCCAAGTAGGTGCTGCAGCTGGGACCATTGCCAAGTCAATGTCAGCTTACGACAAGGTTGTCTCTGATAAAATTTATGGCGTCGAAGCCTCCGGACGTTATGTTTGTGAAAACAGGATTTATAAAATGCTGGATCACGAATATGACTTGATGGAATCCAGGCTTTCGACCGAACGACCTGATACTAACTTTTTTGTTTTTGCTGATTCAGTAGCTGCCATCAATTATTCGCGCACTGTGAAGGGACATGGTTGGCTCGGTTTGCGATTTCAATTGACGCCAGGTGGACAACCCAACGATATTATTTTGCATGTACGCATGTTGGACAATGACAATAAGTTACAACAACAAGCAGTCGGAATTCTTGGTGTGAATTTGATCTATGCTTGCTACCACTACAATGATGATGCAGAAGTTATGTTACAATCTTTGATGGACAATCTGCACGGACGGATGGCAATTGACATGGTACGTATTACTGGGCCTGACTTTGCGGAATTGGATAATCGTTGGTTGAGTTTGATGTTGGTGAAACATGGATTAAGTGACGTGGCGATATTTGGGCCTGATGGAAAGAACATTCATGCTTCAGAGTTTTTGTACAAAAAAAATGTGTTGGTCGTGCGAGGTAGTTTCCGTCCTGCAACTTTAGTTAATATGGACATGATTCGTTCGTCAACGGAACAGTTTATAAATGACGTTGGGCCTGATGGAGGTAAGACGTATGTACTGACTGAAATTACGATGGACAATCTTTGCAGTGAATGTGCGCTTGACGAAAAAGACTTTTTGGATCGAGCGGACTTATTGTGTGCCTTGGGGCAAACGGTTGTGGTTTCCAACTGTGAGGATCATCAAAAATTAATTAGTTATTTATCCGATTATAAAATCAAGAAACTTGGTTTGGTACGAGGTGTCCGAGAAGTATTGGACTTAGTTAGTGAAAAATATCACAAAAACATGGATGGTCAATTGCTGGCTGCTTTTGGTGAGATTTTTAGTCGCAATGTAAAACTGTATACTTACCCATCTTTGCAAGAAGGAAGTGAAGAATTAATGACTTGCCAAAACCTACCTGTACCGGAAGGTATAAAGTTCTTGTATCAACACTTATTGAATTGTGGGCAGATTGTTGACATCAAAGGCTTCAACGTTGACATTCTTCATATTTTCTCAAAGGAGGTGTACCGTATGTTGAAAACAGATGAGAAGGGCTGGGACGAGATGGTACATCCCAAGGCTGCGGATTTGATTCGTAAGAAGTGTTTATTTGGGTTTCCTTATGAGCAGATGGAGTTTGAGTATTAGTCCTTCGACTACGCTCAGGATGACAAGAGTGGGGCGACTGTTGATTGGATTGAAAGATTGAAAATATAATAACTAAAGTTTTATGAGAAAAGAGATTTTGCTTGGCGTATGTAGTTTAATGGTTTGTTTGATGGGCTTGGGAGCTTGCGGAACTTCTGAGGGGAATACGGGTGAACAAGATTTGCCTTTGCTTGTTAAAGCAGAAACAAATGTTGCGACAGCACCGACGACAGAAAAGACAGTAAACCCAATTGTGATGGACTCGAGTATTACGGATGATTATTTGATGGGGAAGTTTATACCGGCAAAGCATGCAGACTTTGTTGCAGTAGATATTAAACATGCATCTCGAAAGGGAATGTTTTTGCGGAAGGATACTTACGATGCGTTTGTCAAAATGGCGAAAGCTGCAAAAGCAGATGGCGTTAACTTTACCATCAAATCAGCTACCCGAAATTTCAGTGCACAAAAAGTGATCTGGGAAGGGAAGTGGAATGGTACTCGACTATTGGAAGGAAAGGAAAATGCTAAAAAGAAATATCCTGTCGGCAAAGATCGCGCACTTAAGATTTTAGAATATAGTTCTATGCCTGGTACTTCAAGACATCACTGGGGAACCGATTTTGATATCAATGCTTTCACGAATAGCTATTTTGAAAAAGGCAAAGGATTAAAAGAATTTGAATGGCTGACTGCACATGCTGCCGAATATGGTTTTTGCCGACCTTACACTCAAAAAAGCGACGAACGACCAAACGGTTACAACGAAGAAAAATGGCACTGGTCTTATCTTCCTGTTGCACTTAAGTTGACTCAACAATATCAATTGCGTTTTGGTAACGAAGCGATTAGTGGCTTCGAAGGATCGGAGACAGCTGGCGAGATTGATGTGGTTGGGAAGTATGTGTTGGGGATTAGTGGGGCCTGTCTGTAAGAGTAGCAGTCTCAGTTGCAATGTCAGTTTCAGTGAAGTCAAAGTTTCAATTGCAATGAAAGTTTTCAATTCCATTTAATACAATATTTTTATACAAAAAATTTATGGCAATTACAGAATCAAACATACTTCCTCTTGGAACCGTAGCTCCTAATTTTCACATCATGGACACCGTGTCTGGCAATTACTATAGCCTTGACGATCTTAAATCTAATAAGGCAACTGTCATTATGTTTATTTGCAATCACTGTCCATACGTCATTCATCTCAATCCGGCGATGGTAGCTTTGGCTAATGAATTTAAAAACGATGGTGTTTCTTTTATAGCGATTAGCTCCAACGATGTTGAAAATTATCCGGATGATAGTCCTGACAAAATGCGTATTGTTGCTAAAGTTTTGAAGTTTCCTTATCCTTATTTGTATGACAAACATCAAGCAGTTGCGAAAGCATATGATGCCGCTTGTACTCCTGACTTTTATGTTTTTGATGGCGAAATGAAATTGACTTATCGAGGTCGTTTTGATGAGTCCCGTCCGGGCAATAGTATTCCTGTCACTGGCAATGATTTGAGAGGGGCTATTCAGGCTACGTTGAAGGGAGAGGCTATTGAGGAACAGTTTCTTAGTGTGGGCTGCGGGATTAAGTGGAAGGGGTAGAATGGGGG
>CALGLS010000192.1 GCA_937959375.1 uncultured Saprospiraceae bacterium | reverse complement strand
AAAATTACCAATAATAGCAAATGGCTCTTCACCAAGCACCTTCCTCAAATCAACTTTCAAAAAATCTTCTCGTATAATTTTACCTTCTAAATCAGGATAATGTTCGTGGAGATAAGTGGCCATATCTCTATCCGCTTCAATTGCCAGAAGCTTGTAATCCTGATTCATCAAATACTTAGTAAGCATACCTTTTCCTGGTCCAACTTCTACTACTGTGTTGCAACCATCGACCATCTCAAGACCCGCTGCAATATCAGCAGCAATCGACTCATTTACGAGAAAATGTTGACCATATGACTTTTTAGCTCTCATTCTGTATCTTAGCGGCTACATTTGAGTAGCACTAGGTATAGTGTTCAAAATAACGTTCTTTAACAAACCGTTCTGAATACGATTATTCTATCAGATTAGTTTACTAAATGAACCATAGTAACAAAGTTGTTTAACTTACACATCTTGCCTGAGGGCAAATTTACTGTGTAATATCTAATATAAAAGATGAATACCAGAGTATCGGTAATAAAATCAATTTCGGGCAAAGATAATCGGATAATTCTCTCTGATAAGGATAATTTGGCTTGGACTGCCAAATACTTTTCTCCTTCAGAGGTAAAATACCTTAAAAAAGTAGCAAAAGACGATGTTCCATATGCTTTTCTTCCTCAAGAAGACGCTTCTGTCTTTGTCCAGTTTCTTAAACCTGCCAAGACGACTGATGAAACAAAAGAGGATGCTAGAATAGCAGGTAATGAAATACTTACTATTATTTCACACTATAAATTAGGTAGCGTTACGCTTTTAAATCATGCTAAGAAGAATCATACACTTGAATTCTTAGAGGGGATGATTTTAGGTAACTATCAATTCCTAAAATATTTCAATGATAAAAAGGAAAAAGTCAATTCCTTAAAATCGATCAAAGTTTGGGACAAAAGTATTGGACGAAAAGAATTGAGTCAATTACTAGCAGTAACCGAAGCAACCATCACTGCTCGAACTTTAGTCAACGAACCACTTTCTTATCTAACAGCTCCGACTTTGAGTAAGGAGATCAAATCATTGGGTAAAAAGCATGGATTCTCTGTAAAAGTTTTTGACAAAAAGAAAATTGAAGCATTGAAGATGGGAGGTATCCTTTCTGTCAATTTAGGAAGTATCGATCCTCCCCGTTTCAATATTTTGGAATGGAAACCTAAGAATGCGAAAAACAAACAACCGATTGTTTTGGTTGGAAAAGGTATTGTTTACGATACGGGAGGTTTGAGTTTGAAACCAACAGCTAACTCAATGGACTTCATGAAATGCGACATGGCAGGTGCAGCAGCAGTTATTGGTGGAATGGTCGCTGTTTCAAAAGCTAAGTTACCACTGCATATTGTTTGCTTAGTGCCATCAACAGATAACCGTCCGGGGCTCAACGCTTACGTTCCTGGTGATGTAATTACCATGTACGATGGCACTACGGTAGAGGTTTTGAATACAGATGCAGAAGGACGATTGGTCTTAGCAGATGCTTTGCATTATGCAAAAAAATACAAACCTGAATTAGTACTGGATTTTGCAACCCTAACTGGTGCTGCTGCCGTATCTATTGGGCAGGAAGGTGTTTGTTACATGGGCACCGCCGAGCAGTCCACAAAAAATAAAATGGAAAAAAGTGGCGCCGCCGTTTATGAACGACTTGTTGAATTTCCACTATGGAAAGAATACGGCGAGCAACTTAAATCAAATATAGCAGACTTGAAAAACTTGGGTGGTCCCACATCCGGAATGATTACAGCGGGTAAGTTTTTAGAACACTTTACGGATTACCCTTGGTTGCATTTCGATATTGCGGGCCCTGCGTATCTCAAAGCGAACGATGCTTATCGTCCTAAAGAAGGAACAGGTGTTGGCGTACGCTTATTATTCGACTTTTTTAAGAATTATTAAAACAGCAGGTAAATGTTCAAACAAATTAATAAGTTTGGGCCAGTTACTTCAAACTAGAATCAATACATGGAAAAATTGAAAATTGGAATCACAGTAGGTGATATAAATGGTGTTGGATTAGAAGTTATTCTCAAAGCATTTGCTGCAGGTGACATCACCGAGATATGTACTCCTGTGATTTATGGTTCATCTAAAGTAGTGTCTTACCATAAGAATATCATTGGTGTAGAACATTTGCACTTTAGTGGCATCCCTTCAGCACATAAAATTCGTCACGGTAAAATCAACGTAGTAAACTGCTGGCAGGACGATGTCAATATTACTTTAGGTAAGCTAACTGAGGCTGGCGGAAAATACGCTCATATTTCATTGGAACAAGCAACCAATGATTTAGAAGAAGGTCTGATTGATGCAATTGTTACTGCTCCTTTCAATAAGAAAGCCATGCAGATGGTGAATTTCAAATTCCCTGGACATACTGAATTTTTTACAGATCGATTTAAGGTTAAGGAGAGTTTGATGTTGATGGTAAATGATGACTTACGTGTTGGTCTGGTGACCAACCACCTTCCTATTAGCAAAGTAGCTGAGGCGATTACCAAAGATCAGGTTGCTCGCAAGCTAAAGATCATGAACAAAACGTTGAAAAGAGATTTTGGAATTGAGCGCCCTACTATTGCAGTACTTGGACTCAATCCACACGCTGGCGATGAGGGGATGCTTGGTGATGAAGAAGATAACATGATTAGACCTGCGGTTATTGAGGCAAAGAAAAACAATGTCTTGGCAATGGGGCCTTATCCTGCGGACGGTTTCTTTGGTTCTGGACAACACACTAAATTTGATGCGGTCCTAGCAATGTATCATGACCAAGGGCTGGTACCTTTCAAAGCGCTATCTTTTGGTAGTGGAGTGAATTACACGGCTGGACTACCTTATGTTCGTACCTCTCCTGACCATGGTACTGGGTATGATATTGCAGGTACTAATTCCGCTAATTATTCTTCATTTCTTCAAGCTGTGTTTTTAGCCATTGATGTTTCTAGAAATAGAAAGAACCATAAGATCGCTCACGAAAACCCTATAAAGAAGAGTGAGAAAAAAACGGAGTAATTAAAGGAGGGAAGTTGGAAGTTAGAGGTGGGAAGTTCCCGCGATCGAATACACTTCCAACTTCCCACCTCCAACTTCTAACCCCATTTAATCTCTCAAGCGCTTACTAACTCTCGGTTTTGCTTTCAGTTGAAACAAACCATCATTATTATCTGTACTCACTCGATTATCCCTTTCAGCTTTCTCAATAACTTTCTTTTCTTTTTTATATTGATAAACAGGCGCAGGACTAACCTTTGATTTAGGCTTTTCTTGTGACACTCCTTTTTCTTGCTCAATGATTACCGGAGCTGCGATGTAACTTTGTCGTTTATAATCTTCAATTGAAACGGCAGCTGGTACCTCATCATCATATGCCGTGGACGCTTCCATTTCAAATGTATCTTCTTCCCGTTCTGGTGTTGGAATATTTTCTACCACTACTTCCGCTTGCACAACTGAAGCCGTTTCCTCATACTCATCATCTTCGTATACATCACCCTCGTATTCATCATCTCCTTCTTCATCATTTTCATCTCGATAATTTTCTGAAATTATGATTTCTGATTGAGTTGGAATCGTTTGCTCTTCTGCAACAATTGCTGGCATATCGTTGATTGGTGTTTCCTCTACCGTTGGTCCAATGAGTGCATTAAAATTGTCAGGAACATTGAATGAAGGAGCAGCAATAACTGTTGGCACTTCTACCTCTTCCACATAATCATATTTGAAAAGACCGTATTTTTCAATGGTTCGAATTAGCTTCTCTGCATATTTTTTATCTGTTGCATAACCACAAGATTGTAAACCCTTCGCCCAGTTTTCATAATCTGTTTTGGTGTAGGAAAACAACTTTTGGTATCGAGAGTTTTGCACTAAAAAATTAGTGTGATCAATATATGAGTCTTCAACACTTTTATAAACTCTAAAACAAGACTTAATCAGTTTTCCATTCTTGTAGTCATCATCTTCAATGTAAAAAGTTTTTCCCGTCCAATGATCTTTGCACTTGATTCCAAAATGGTTTTTTGAATTGACAGACAACTTTCCTTGTCCCCAACTTGATTCATGAATCCCCTGAGCCAAAGTCACACTGGCAGGAATCCCGCTTCGTTGCATTTCTCGAATCGCTAATTCATAATAATTGTTAATGTAAGCACTAACATGGGGTGGGTAGTTATCCATTGCACTTGCCGGTAGAAAATACAATACTAGGCAAAGCACTGAGGCTAGTAATTTTCTCATAATGTCTTTTTTTAGTGTGTAGGTATCCCTAAACTTTATCAAATAAGCTTCCTTCCCTTATTTGAAAATTTAGTTCAACAATAGTATGCTCAAAAATTATATTATGAATAAGTTATATAAAAACCATTCCTAATGTGTCGAAAACTCAAATTCAGAATAAAATTTTGTGACACATGTTTTTAACCACAATTGAAACATTTTCAAAACACATATAAATAAATTTATATCTATATTGTAATGATTAATAAGTGATTCAAAGTCAAAAAGATTCATATAATGTGTTGAAAGTCCTATTAAAACAACAACATATGTAACATTTTAATATACAAATAAGTATTAAAGCGATTATACTTTTTTTAAAAACGGCTTTCTTATTCATCAAACTGAAGAACACTATGACTCCAAGCTCAACCTTTTTTAGAAGCATTATTTTTTTGTTATTGGCCATTTTGCTGACAAGCAGTAAAGAAGCAATTGCTCAATACACCCCAAATGATTATTTCGAACGTGGAAAAAAAATGCACAAACAAGGCGATTTAGCGAAAGCGATCGAATACTACAGTTATGCACTAAGTCTTGAAGCGAATTGTGTGAAATGTTATTACAATCGAGGCATGGCTTTTATGGCTACAGAAAAATACCATAAGTCAAGAAGCGATTTTGATAAGGTTTTGAAAATTGATCCAGCCGACACAGATGCTTATGAGCAAAGAGGTAGTTTGCATTATTTATTAGGAAATTACGAGGCTGCAATCTCTGATTATAATTTTGTTATACAAGTAAGACCAGAGGCGAGCATGTACATCAACCGAGGCATGGCACATCTAGAGCATTCCAACTATAACAGTGCCTTGCGTGATTTAGAAACGGCGGTGAGACTTGAGAAAAACGACCCTGAAACGTATAGAATCATTGGAGATGTTTACTTTGCTAAGAACGATTTGGAAACGGCCATTGAGTATTACGGAATGGCTTTAGAGATAGATCCCAACAATGAACAGACTTTAAATAATCGAGGAAACACCTATCATGAAATGGGATTGGAAGCACTTGCTTTACAAGATTATGATCACGCTATTTCGGTTTACAAAAATAGTTACACCTACACCAATAGAGCAAACTACTGGCTCAAACAAGGCGAATACGAAAAGTCTTTAGCCGATTGCAAAAAAGCAACTCAACTTGATTACAACAATGCTGAAGCCTACTACTGTGTTGGTCTGGTTGAAAATGCCAAAGGGAACGCAACAGTCTCACTTGAAAACTTTAACAAAGCAATTGCCATTCAAAATAATCGTGCAGACTTTTACAATGGACGTGGACTTGCCTTATTTCAATTAAAGGAATACGGTGATGCACTTGAAGATTTTGAACAAGCCGTAACAATTGATCCTTCAGATGCGGCAGCTAGAGATCGTATTCTTGATTGTCGTCAAAACTTAGGCAACAGTGCTATTGCACAAGAAACATCAGAAGAATGGGAAGACTGGGGAGACGAAGAAACGATAGAGGAGGATGACACTAAATACGAAATTGCAACGGCGAGTTTTTCCAATGATGACCTCCCAGAAGAATTTACCGCAAGAGGAATTACCAACTATGATTTTACTGCTAAAGCACCTGCCAAGCCAGTGATGAATCGAGATATAGATGTGACCACTATTGATGCCTCCGAAGATTTTGGCGCTAGTCAAATATATGAGAATGAAATGACTAACAATAAGCATTCAAATACGTCTAGCGACCAACTAAAATCTGAAAAGTATTTAGAATTAGCTGAGTTCTATTTTAAAACCAATGACTACAAAGAGGCCCTTCAACATTATGAAAGTGCACTTTGGCACAATAAGGAAGCTGCTATCATCCATTGGAAGAAAGCCCAGTGTTTAATTGCTTTAGAGCAGAATGAAGATGCCTTGTTGGCATTAGACAAGTATCTAACGCTATCTCCATCAGATGTGGAGGTGATTTATGAAAGAGGAACTCTACGATTAAGAACTGGCAATATATTTGGTGCCAAAGAAGATTATGACAAAGGATTAAGCCTTGACAGTAAACACACCAAACTACTACTAAGTCGTGCTCAATGGAATGCTCATAAAAAGTATTACATCAAAGCAATTGAAGATTATAATGCTTTAATTCAACTAGATCCACAGGCAAATAGCTACTATCAAAGAGGTTTAATGTGGTTTGAATTGAAAACCTATAATAAGGCCATCAACGACTTTACCGCAGCTATTCTAGATAGTGATATCGAGAAACATGAGTATTATTTTGCCCGCGGACTGGCCTACCAATTTAGTAAAACAACTGAATCTGCTCTTTACGATTTCGACAAAACCATATCAATCAGCCCTCGATTTGCCAAAGCATATATGTACAGAGCCGCGATCAAATCAAGTATGGGAGATAAAGATGGAACTTGTTCGGATTATCGCAAAGCAGTATCTTTAGGTTATAAAGTAAAAGATAAAATCAACTTTGTATCTCATTGTAAATGAGCGCGCTAAGATTTGGATCGCTGTCCAAAACAAAAAAAACAAGAATTTAATGTGAAAATTGAGTATTTTTGTCGCTACAAATCATTAACAAATAAAAATTTTGATGATTTGTCATACGCTTAAACTACTGAGAAAGCCCTATTGATTAAACTATTTTTAATTAAACAAACAAAAGTGTTTATTATGGGAAATAAAGCAACTAAGTCTCGCTACTCTGATAGTGAGTTGGAAGAATTCGATGCACTCATCGATGAAAAACTTAAAGAGGCAAATGACCAACTAGCTTTTTACAAAAGTCAGTTAGAAGAAAGAGCCAATAATCCCGATGCAAAAGTAAAAGGACTTGATGACGGAATTGGGACCGCGGAGAACGAACGTTTGAGTACGATGGCTTCAAGAATTCAAAAGCACGTTCAGCATCTTCAAAATGCTAAGCTTAGAATTCAAAATAAAGTATACGGTATCTGCCGTGAGTCTGGGAAGTTAATTTCTAAAGAAAGACTAAGAGCTGTACCTCATGCTACACTAAGCATTGCAGCAAAACAAAGCAAATAAGGTTAATGCCAACTTTGTATGAAATAGTGATTATGCAATAATTTTGCGTAATCACTATTTTTTTGCCACTATCGCACAAAGAATTTGCTATTTTGTGCCCTTCAATTACCCGTAAAAAAAGTCAGATTTGATCACATATATTATCATAGGAGTTTTACTAACGGTACTCACACTTTGGTCTCGACTAACAAGAAAGTCGGGTATTTTTGTTACTGCAGTGATACTACTGGTATTATTTCTCGATCAAGGCCTCAAGATTTGGGTAAAGACACATATGGAATATGGCGATGAGATTCCATTATTTGGCGCAGACTGGGCTAAATTGCATTTTGTAGAAAACAACGGAATGGCCTTTGGGCTATCTCTTGGTGGCGATTATGGCAAACTTGCACTTAGCCTTTTTAGAATACTTGCCGTTGGTTTCCTCATCTACTTTATCTCTCGCTTAATTGAGATGAAATTATCAATGGGCCTTCTAGCTAGCTTTGCGTTAATCCTTGCAGGAGCACTAGGCAATATAATAGATAGTGCTTTTTACGGGATGATTTTTTCTGCTTCCCCTTTTCATGGTGGATTGGCTACTTTATTTCCTCAAGAAGGAGGCTATTCTAGTTTCCTTTATGGAAAAGTAGTCGATATGTTTTACTTCCCAATGTTTAGAGGTCATTACCCCGATTGGTTTCCTTTTTCTGCTGGAAAACCATTTTTGTTTTTCAGGCCAGTATTCAATATTGCTGACGCTGCAATTACCGTAGGAGTTGTAAGTATCATTCTTTTCTATCGCAGCTTTTTTGGATCAATTGATGAAGAAACTAAACCAGATTTAGAGAAAGTAGAAACCGAACTTTCCAATACTTCAACTGAATCTGGTCGTGAAATCAAACCCGAAACAGACAAAATTACTCCTGTTCAAGATAGTCCAAAAGAATAACATCTACCCTCCTGTCTTATATTGTCTTATATTGTCTTATCTTCAATCCTTCACCGGAACTCCGTCACAAATTAATTAGAAATCCTGCTTTCTTTTCGTGGCATTCTTTTTGAGTACTACTTAAAAGAAGTGTTACACCTCAAACACATTTCCTCAACACATGTGGCAGCAATCAATACCCTGTCACACCTATTCTCATTGCTAATAAATTAAACATTGTTTCATGAAGTCAAAGTCGTTTTCCGCCAAGAACATTAAAGATTTAAACCAGCAACTAGATCAGTTTTTAACAGAAGATTTTAAACCAACAGTAGCTGTTGTGTTTAGCGCTGTCTGTCATAACATAGATGACCTTAGTGCGGCTTTTGATCGACACAGTATCAATCTTATTGGTTGTAGTTCCTCTGGAGAGATTCATAAAGAAAATGTAATCGAAGAAGCAATTGTAGTACTTGCCATGGAGATGCAAAAGGATCATTATAAAGTTCAAAAAATTGACAGTGGTGATCAATCTACCTATCAAATTGCTCACGCAATGGGACAGTTTGCTGCTTACTCTTTTGAAAATCCAGCTGTATTTGTTTTCTCAGGTGGAGTGACAATGGATCCAGAGCAAGTTGTTTTTGGAATGAAAGATGGAGCAAAAAAAGAAATTCCCGTTTATGGTGGAGCAGCAGGTGATGACCTTTCAATGTCAGAGACAACAGCATACTCTAACAATTGGAAGAGTAGCAATGGTCTGGTTTGCATGGTTGTTGACACAGATAAGATTAGTGTAACTGGTATGGCAACTAGCGGATGGGAGGCTATCGGAGCTGTAAATACCATTACCAAATCAGAAGGAAATGTGATCTATTCAATCAATGAAAAACCTGCACTAGATGTCTTTATAGATTATTTTGGTTTTTTTGGAAATGAAGCATCTGATACTGGCCCAAAGTTGGAAACTATTAGTGGCCAATATCCACTTCAAATCATGAGGGAGGGAGGCTATTCCGTGCTAAGAGCACCATTGATTGCAAATGAAGAAAATCGCTCACTCGTAATGGCAGGAGGTGTAAAACAAGGAGATAAATTTCGATTCAGTATATCACCGGGATTTGAAGTAATTGAAAAAACAATTTCTGAATTTGGCCATCTTAAAAACGATGTGGCTGAAGCAGATGCTATGTTTTTAATTTCCTGCAAAGGAAGACATACTGCTTTAGGACCATTGGTTGAAGATGAAATCCAAGGAATTCACAATTACTGGAATGCCCCAATGATTGGATTTTTCTCTTACGGAGAAATAGGAAACATGAAAAATGGAACCTGTGAGTTTCATAACGAGACCTGTGTAATGGTCCTTCTAAAGGAAAAATAATCCCACATGAAAGAGGAACTAAATAGTATAAATTCCTTGATAGATGAACTTAACATTGATGAAAAAAACAAGCGCGAATTATTAAACAAGTTTACCGATTTACAAAAGAAATTAACTCGGACAGAATTTAAACTTGATCGAACACTTCGCGATAAAACGATTTCATCAAATGTGTTAAACACAACAATCAAGGAGTTAGAAATTCAAAAGCAACTAGTAGAAGAGAACTCTATGCAATTGCAAGCCAGTTTAAAGAAACTTGAAGTTTCATTTAATGAGCTAGAGCAGTTTGCATACATCGCTTCACATGACCTGAAGAGTCCTTTGCGGACAATTTCAAATTTTGGTCAGTTGCTACAAAGAAATTACGGTGACAAAATGGGGGACGAAGCAGATCAGTTCATCAACTTTATCGTAACAGGTGCTCAGCATATGAATGAAGTAATTTCTGATCTACTAGAATACTCTAGGGTTGGTAATAAAAACAAGGATTTCACTATCGTCAAAATGATTGACATCATTGATTTAGTTAAATTCAATTTAGCTGAATCGATCAATGAAACGAATGCAGACATTATCATTGACAATCCGAACCTTGAGCTAAAAGCCAATCGATCTAGCATGCTTCAACTCTTTCAGAATTTGATTGGCAATGGCATTAAGTTTTGCGAAGGCAAAACACCTGTAGTAAAGATTACATGCAAAGCATTAGAAAATGCTTGGGAATTTAGCGTTACTGACAATGGAGTAGGAATGGAAGAGTCATATCAAGACAAAGTCTTTTTGCCTTTCCAACGATTAAATAGTATAGAACGTCCAGGTACCGGTATCGGCTTGGCGATCTGCAAGAAAAGTGTAAAAATTCACGGTGGAGAAATTCGCTATGAATCAAAAGTAGGAGAAGGAACTACTTTTATTTTCACTATACCTCAGGCAGAAATGCCTGTTTTAGAAGAGTCCGTTTTTGACTCAAACGTTATTGTACCTCAAACTAAATAGTCTGATTATCAATTTTTCAGACTTCCCGCGATCTTTTTCTAAGATCGCGGGATTTCTTTTTTATCTCTAAAACTAGGCAAAGTACCAATAGATCCCAATCACGATCACACAAATTGCAAGACCAAATTGTTTTACATATTTGAATGGCGTGATGTCAACTTGCTTCGTATAAGTCAACTCGAATGCTTCTTCCCTAGGATAGAGTTTTCCAATAATCAACATAATAATTACATTGAGTACAAACAAAATGGCCATTACATCTAAGAAGTGTGGATAAGCACTTCCTTCTATTGCTGCGAGCACTGACTTCTCTGTTGCATCTGTTACACCAGCCGCTGTTTTTGCATTGCTGATAAACATTGGCTGCAGAATAAACTGACTCAAAATGTATAGCAATGACCCTGACAGCAATCCAATCTTTGCCGCAATGGCAGGCACTCTTTTAGTAAAATATCCCACAAAAATAATCGTCAAAATCGGAATACTATAAATACCATTAATCTCTTGGAGATAATCAAAAAGACTTCCCGCATTTGCAATGAGTGGAGCAATGAACATGGCTGCGATAGCCAATATGATTCCAAACATTTTGCCTTTCTTCACTACAGTCTTTTCATCAGCGCTTGGATTAATGTGTTGCTTATAAATATCCAAACCAAACAAGGTAACCGAACTATTAAGTACACTATTAAATGAACTCAAAATAGCCCCAAATAAAACGGCTGCAAAGAATCCTAATAATGACGCTGGTAACACTTTATTTACCAACTTAGGATAAGCATCATCTACCGTTGCCAAACCATCTCCAAACATGTGATAGGCAATCAAACCTGGTAAGACAACGATTAGAGGTCCTAGTATTTTTATAAAAGATCCCAACAACAATCCTTTTTGACCTTCCGCTAAGTTTTTTGCTGCCAAAGCTCTTTGAATAATTTGCTGATTCGTTCCCCAATAAAATAACTGCACCAACATCATTCCTGTAAAGATGGTATGAAAAGGAACTGGGTCGCTCTCACTTCCCATTGATTTAAACTTATCCGGATTCGCAGTCATCATCGTATTGATTCCATCTAGGATAGAACCATCTCCAATCATCTGTAATCCAAAAATAGGAATTAGAATTCCACCAATCAATAATCCAATTGCATTGATCGAATCGGAGACTGCCACTGCCTTTAATCCACCAAAAACGGCATAGATAGATCCTATGATTCCAATTCCCCATACACAAATCCAAAGTGCTGCTGTTTCAGAAACACCTAGCAAAGCTGGTAGCTCAAACATACCACTCACTGCAACCGAACCTGAATACAAAATCACGGGTAGCAAAACCACCACATAACCCGTTAGGAATAAAGCGGAAGTTAGCGTTTTGGTCGTTACATCAAAGCGCTCTGCTAAAAACTGAGGTACTGTCGTCAATCCTCCTCTCAAGTATCGTGGTAATAAAAATAATGCCGTAACAACCATTGCCATAGCTGCTAAGGTTTCCCAAGCCATTACCGATAGTCCGCTTTGGTAAGCCGAACCGTTGAGTCCCACAATTTGCTCAGTAGAAAGATTGGTAAGGAGTAGAGATCCTGCAATGACGCCCGCCGTTAAGCTTCTCCCCCCAAGGAAATATCCTTCAGAGGATTGTTCGTCAGTACTTCTAGTTGCCAAGTAAGAAATGACAGCAACCAATACAGTAAACCCTAGAAAACTAATAATAGCCATGTTTGTTGGTTTTTCGTTTTAAAATCTGGAGCTTGCTCACTAGTTAGTGTACATCGCCCAATAACTTTCCAAATTTAACGAGTTCTAGAACAATACCTAGGAAGACAGACAAAATCTATTCATTCTAGTAGATTATAGCGCTACTTTTTAAATAAAATCAAGTGATTTGGGGCATATGAAGTGATTTTTAAAAAAAAGATGAGGCATAATGATGGGTTTCCCCGTTAGAATCAAAAATAATGGCAAGATTTTCGAATATAAATGCTTGCAGGTCTTGACAGGCATATAAAAATTATACTATATTTGTGCCTCTAATCAGGACGGGTGGCCGAGCGGTTAGGCAGAGGTCTGCAAAACCTTGTACGGCGGTTCGAATCCGCTCCCGTCCTCA
>CALGLS010000191.1 GCA_937959375.1 uncultured Saprospiraceae bacterium | reverse complement strand
ACTGAAACTTCTATTGCCACTGAATTAGACACCCTAACCAAAACAAAAATGATCGACCTACTCATCGTATTAGCCTATTTTTGCATCATCTTCGTAGCAGCCATCTCTGGACGAAGTACCAAAGAAGTGACAACTGAGCAGTACTTTTTAAGCAATCGAAATCTCAAATGGTATTCCATCGCGTTGTCCACAGTTGCCACCAATATCAATGGTTATCAATTCTTAGGCATGATGGGTTCCGCTTATTTATACGGTTTGGCGCAGGCCAGTTTAGAGATTAATGCGATACAAGGAATATTGATGGCCGCTTTTATTTTTGTTCCTATGTACTTGAAGGACAGGGTAGTTACGATTACGCAATTCATTCAAAAACGTTTGGGTAGACGCGTCGCTTTGTTTTATTCCATTGCCAATATTATTTTGTTTTCAACCATCACTTTGGGTGCAGCGCTCTTTTGGGGTGCCTATGCAGCAGACTTGGTTTTTGCAGATTATTTGACTTTTATTCATGAAGATAGAATCAAACGAATTGCTATTCTTGTAGTTGGGCTAGGCGTTTTTTCAGCCATATATACCTATCTCGGTGGTCTCGCTGCTGTCGTAAAAACAGATATCATTCAATTTACAATACTGTTGTTAGGAGGTTTTGTCGTGTTATTTACTGCGATACATCATCTTGGTGGTTGGTCGCAACTTTATATAAAAACACCGGACTTGATGCACTTGCATTTACCAGCAACGCATGAGAAATTACCATGGACGCATATCTTTGGTTTGTTTCTACTCAACATCAATTACTGGTGTGCCAATCAGACCGTTGTGCAACGTTCCTTGGCCGCCAAAAGTTTGAAGGAAGCACAAGCCGGTTTGATGGTAGGTGGAATGATTAAATACGTGATGGCGGTACTAATCGTAGTGCCAGGAATTGCGTTGTATGGTATTTTGCAAGAAAGTGGAACGCCATTGGCAGAGCCCGATTTAGCATTTCCATACCTGGTTAAAACCTATTTGCCGGAAGGTGTAAAAGGAATTATCCTCTGTGCTTTATTTGCTTCTTTGATGAGTACCGTTGATTCTACTTTCAATTCCTTGGCAACACTTTTTTCAATCGATATTTACAAAGAATACATCAATAAAAAAGCGACAGATAAACAAGTCGTACAAGCAGGACGAAACACTATTTTAGTTGCGCTAATAACCGGTGTGCTCATGGGCTTTGTCTTGTTGTATGTGAAGTTTGAAAACCCTGAAGCTGCTTTTACCCATACCCTAAATGAGCTGAGATACTTTATCAATTGCGGAATTGTAGTCTTGATTTGCGCAGCCGCGTTTTTAGTTGCACCTAACCATAGAATCGCGTTAGTCGCTTTCCTTTCTACGATCCCCTTACACTTAATCATTGGTGGATTTGCCTATGTTGGATATGAAGGATTGTTTCCAGAAATGAATTACTTCGTTCGAGCAGGCTGGGTTATTTTGATTGCATTCTTATTGTTAACTGCAGGTAGTCTTCGTGGCGGATTCCGCTCTTGGGGTGATTTGTTAGTGGTTGACAAAGATGCAAGTCGCGTTCGATTGATTGGGATTGGCTTGCTGGTGTCGTTGGTACTTTTGCATATTATTTTTCATTAAGGCTGGGAATGATTATTAACCAATGTTATGGATATAAAAGGGTTTTAAAATAGGGGAGTCTATCACATAGAATAATGAATTTTGAATCGTTGAATAATGAATTTTGATTTTGCTAAATATTATAAACTCTATGTTCTCGTTTCCTCACGGTAGAGGGTCATTCTAATTCTAACCTATCTATCGGCTAGGCAGGTTCTAATTCTAATTCTAATTCAAACTCCCATTCTAATTCCTAAGCCCACCCCCCAACGGCGTATCCGGCTCCCCCTCCCCAACACGACCCTGCACAATCGGCATCGAAATCGTATTAATCTCAGGTAGCACATATTTTGCAAACAAACGACATTCATCCAAATGAGGATAACCAGAAAAGATAAAAGACCGAATTCCCATATCCATGTATCGTCTGATTTTTGCTAAAACCTGATCTGGTGTACCAACCAAAGCAGCACCACAACCCGAACGAGCACGACCAATCCCAGTCCATAAATGTGGTTCTACAAAACCATCATCATCCGAGCTATTTCGCATATCCGTTTGACGAGAAACACCATATGATTTGGCATCTAAAGCCCGCTCTCGAATTTCCTTCCCAGCATCTGCGTCGACTTTGGTCATCAGCCTTTTGGCAAAAGCCCTAGCTTCCGATTCCGTCTCACGTACAATTACATGTACCCGTAAACCGAAGTCAACCGTACGACCATAACCAGCCGCTTTTTCACTCATGTTCGACATCAGTCCATGAATCTTTTCCTCCGTTTCTGGCCACATCAAATACACATCACAATGTTCAGCACAAAGATCAACACCAGGTGGGGAGTAGCCACCAAAGTATAAAAGTGGTCCGCCATTTTGTTGATAGGGTTTGACAGGATCGGTCGCTAATTGGATATTGTAAAACTGTCCTTTAAAATCAATGTGATCTTGCGTCCATGCTTGCTTCAATATTTCAATGACTTCGCGTGAACGTTGGTAGCGATCAGCCGAACTCAATTCAGTACCCGGTAAATTGGAAGAAATAATATTGATGGTAAGACGCCCTTTCAAAATGTGATCTAGTGTTGCAATGGCACGAGCTAACATGGGAGGATGTACTTCACCGCAGCGAATGGCAGCAAGCAAGTTTATGTTTTTTGTGAGTGGTGCTACAGCTGATGCGAAGGTCATGGTATCTTGCCCAACTTGATAAGAAGAAGGACACAGAATATTGCGATAACCCAATTTGTCAGCAGTCAATAAAATTTCGGAAGTGTTTTTCCAATTACTTTTGTGGGCCATGCTGTGTGCTCCAAGAAACTCATCATCTCCGTTGCAAATTGGTGCAAACCAAGAAACTTCTGCACCATTTATATGTCTTGATCTTACATTGATTGATTTGTGATCCATTTGTTTTTGTTTTTAATTGTAACGTTTTTTGTGAATTGCGATAAAGAATTCACTATCGCTTTATGCAATCTCCTCTCCAGTAGAAGCCTTCCAAAGGGTATACCATTCCTCTCTTGAAAGTTGGATGTCTAGTGCCTTCATGGTGTCTTTTACGCGTTCTAATTTCGAAGTACCTAAGACAGGGATAATGCCAGCAGGATGTTTTAGTAACCATGCCATCAAAAGCTGATCGAGTTGAACACCATGCTTTTTAGCCATAGCTTTACCAGCCGATTGAATCCTCAAAATTTTTGGATCATCACTTTCCTGAAAAATAGTACCTCCTCCTAATGGAGACCAGGCAGTGGCTTTGATTCCATGCTTTTGACATTGCAATAAGGTACCGTCTTCGAATGGATTCAAATGCATAATGGAAGCCTCAATCTGATTGTTGACTAAGGGAGTGAAACTGTGGAGTAACTCAAATTGAGCAGGAGTAAAGTTGGATACACCGAAGTGTAAAACCTTTCCGGAGGATCTCAATTGATCAAATGCTTCAGCAATTTCGTGAGGATCCATCAAGTAGTCTGGCCGATGGATGAGTAGTAAATCGATGTGATCTGTCGATAAATAGTTTAATGATTTTTCTGCGGAAGCGATAATGTGTTCCTTTGAAGAATCATAAGATTTGATGTGATGATCGGGTCTGTTATCTGAAACGAGTTTGATGCCACTTTTAGTAGTCAACTGAATTTTCTGACGTAGATCTGGTCGTTGTTTTAGGAGCTTACCAAATTCAGCTTCAGTCGTATAATGGCCATAAATATCAGCATGGTCAAAGTCATTGAGTCCCAAGTCCAAACAACCTTCAACGAAGGCTTCTAGCTGGGTCGTGTTCATTTGCGCACCCCATGCTCCCAAACGCATAGTGCCGATGACAAAAGGACTGAAGCTTATTGGAGAGGTAGCCATTGGATATTGTTTTGTATTTGAAGATGTTTAAATAAAAACAAAATTAAAATTAAAACAGACTAATCTACCAATTGAGCATAAAAAAAACGGAGCTACAATATTTGCAGCTCCGCAAGATGGTCAAGTTAAAATCCACTTAGTTTTCATACCCGTGATTAAACGAATATTCCATTAAAATAAAATGACCAACTAATTACTTTCTTTTCGATTGCTTTTATTTACCTAGAACAACTCTTGCTTTCGCAAAATGAGCATCACTAGTTAAGAGTAAAAAGTACATTCCAGTAGGGTATTGTGAAACGTCAATCTTAGTATTCTGGCCATTCAATTGCCAGTTCTTCATTACTTTTCCGTTTGTATTTACTAAATCAATAGATACAGCTTGGTTGATCATTTCCTCTGGGAATTCAAGATTTAATTGGTTCGTTGCTGGATTTGGAAAAACAGACATAACCGTTTCGTTTAAATCTTTCACTGAAGTTAGTGTTGGAAGTAGTACTGCATCGATTACGTGAACAACACCGTTTAGTGTTCTGATATCTGCTACCGTTACTTGTGCATTGTCAATGAATACACCCTCCGTAGTAATGCTTACAGCGACTTCTTGGTTAAATAAAGTTGTAGCCATCATGCCATCACTTAGATCTCCTGATAATACTTCTCCAGAAACAGCGTGATGTAATAAAATGCTTGCCAAGTCACCTGTAGGATCAGCCAATAAGTCTGCTAAATAAGTAGCGTCAATCATTGCAAAGGCATCATCCGTAGGAGCAAATAAAGTAAATGGTCCGTCACCACCTAAGTCATCATCCAATTCTGCCAAAGTAACCGCAGTTTCTAAGGTATTGTGAACTGGACTATTGACAACCACATCTACAACAGTAGAAGCAGGAGGTAATAAAACAGCATTGATTACGTGTACAACACCATTGGTCCCTTGGAGGTCAGCTACAGTTACCATCGCATTGTTAATCATAACACCAGCAGACAAATCTACTTCAATGTTTTGTCCTAGTAGAGTAGTAGCGGATTGTCCATCAGAAAGGTCTGTCGATAAAACTTCAGCACCGACTACGTGGTATAAAAGAATGCGTTGGAGGTCACCTGTTGGATCAGCTAGTAAATCATCAATAGTTGATTGACCTAAAAGAGCGAAGGCAGCATCTGTTGGTGCAAAAACGGTAAATGGTCCAGCTCCACCCAGAGCATCAGTACCATCAAGTTCTGCTGCAATAACGGCAGCTTCTAATGTATTGTGATCAGGACTATTGACAATAATTTCGACAACAGACTGTGAAAATGCAAATAGACTTGCAAGTACAAAAATAAAGGTAGTAGTTAATTTCTTAGCCATGATAGTTTGATTTTAAAGGTTTAAATAAGTTATTGTTGAATAGTATTTTTAAAAAAGACATTAGCTTTTAGGGGCAGTTGAGTACAACTGTCATTTGCAAGAGAAAGATTATGTTTTGGTATTTTACCTGAGATTCAGGAGGACTTTGTTTAGTCCAATGCTAAGGTGTTGGCGGTTGATACGGGTGTTGTAAGCATCTTGTTCAAAGATTGAGTTGATACCTCCGACTCGTTCGTAGTTTAAGACGATTGCAAAATCACGTCGCCATTGTATACGGGCTCCCAGGCCGAGGCGATAGTCATAATGCCATTTTGTTATATTTGGAGCCATAAAGCTAGCTGTGTCTGAGTTGTCAAACTGAATAGCTGAATGGTGCGTGTCGATTGACTTTATTCTATTTGAAATTCCGCTAAGGTAGTTGACACCAAAACCTGCTTTTAAAATAGGGCTGATGATGCGTCTTTTCCCAAGTGGGTAGTATTCCAAAGTAAGT
>CALGLS010000190.1 GCA_937959375.1 uncultured Saprospiraceae bacterium | reverse complement strand
TTTGTTAATCGTTTTGAAAATTTGGCCATAACCAGAGTCGCCCAAGAAGTAAGTTTTAAATCCTTGATACTTCAGCAAGTAGCCACACCAAAGTGTGTTGTCTCGGTCAAAGATTCCTCTAGCTGAAAAGTGATTGCTCGGCGTTGATTGAATCTCAAATCCCATAATTGATTTTGTATCCCACCAGTCCATTTCTGTTACTTTCGTAAAACCTCTTTTGCTCAACATATTTTTTACACCAAGTGGAACAATGATTTGTGGATCATATTTTTCACGCAAGCGATAAAGCGTGTCCAAATCCAAATGATCGTAATGATTGTGACTCAATAAAATTAAATCAATTTGTGGCAGAGCATCAAATGCAAGTCCCGGAGGACGCATGCGCTTTGGACCAGCCCACTGAAACGGGCTACAACGTTTTGACCAAACGGGATCCGTCAAAATGTTTTTTCCATTTGCTTGAATGAGAAAGGTAGCATGATTAACAAAAGTGACTTTGGTGCCCTGAGTGGGTGGGGGAGGCATTGCTTCTGTGCGCACATAGGTCTCATAGTTTTCAGTATACTTCTCCGGTTTTCTAGTAAGGCCATACTTTAAAACGGCAGGAAAATTTTGCGCTGGAAGTCCGTCAGGATTTAGAAATTTCTTTCCATCAAAATGGTCACTGACAGGACCTTGGTAACCTTTTTCAGATAGACTATATCCAAAAATGATAACAGTGAGTATGAATAGGAATATTGCTCCTAATAAATAGTAAATCATGTCGGTTTCTTTTAAAACAATTTCGTTGTTAAACAATTTCTGAAGTTGTTTAAGAATTCGAAAAGAAGCTGAGAAGAAGATATTTTTGATCAGATCGACGCTCTTTTATGAGCCCATAGCAGCGCTACGGGCGATTAAAAAGAGGAAGAGTTGAATAAAAAGATCATTTCGCAAGCATTTTTGGAGTTTTTAAACAACTTCTCTATAAAAAAAGGAGAAAACCAATATGATGTCATACGTTTTCTCCTTTTTGAATTTAGAAGTTGTTTTGAGAGTATGTTTAAATTTTAACTTCCTGAAAACCAGAATTTTGGGAACCTGACTTCAAATCAACTCAGTCGCTTAGCTCGCTAAACTCCTTCTTCGATTTATTGTCAGAACCACCAAGCTGCTGATTTTCAATTCTTTAAAATTTTAAAAATACCTAAAATAGAATGATGATTTATAACAAATTTCAACCTCCATTTTTAAACAGCTTCTTAAAATAATTTCTTGAGTGAAAAATTACTGTTTCACAAATTGAGTTGTCGTTTTATGTTCGTTGTCGGTATACTCTAAGATGTAGATTCCTCTTGCCAAGTTTTCTACGTTAATATTCATTTGTAGATCTGTTATCTTTTGAGTGATTACAGGTTGACCAATAGTATTGTAAATAGTAATTAAGCTATTCTGATTTAGAGTGATATCCTTGCTCTCAATCATCAGGTTGACTGTCTTTTGAACAGGGTTAGGTGAGATGTTTAAAGATAGATTGGTATTCACTTCCGTTGTTGAATTTGTAATTCCTGGATCTAAAATAAGTAATTCATTTTCAGTTGTACACCAAATTTTACCATCTGAAGCAATGATAACCGTTTGTACGATTTCTGAAGTCATTGGAGAATTACTGGGATTGTACTCTGTTCCAACGCCATTTTTAAAATGAAATAGGCCATCACCATTTGCAAACCATGCATCATCTTTTGATCCATTAATTGCAATTTCATTAATGTATCCACCGAGTCCCAATGTCCAACCTGGCATATCAGCAGACTGCGTCCAAGTTCCATCTTCGTATAAGTTAGCTCGACCGTTTGGTCCACCAAACCAAAAGGTTTGATCATCAACTTTTTCAACAACATATTGGTAGTTTGAACTAACATTAGAATTGTCAGTGTTAAAAATTTCCCAGTTGGTACCATCAAATCGACGAATAGGGTCTCCGTTTGCCAAAGAAATAAAGAAGCTACCATTGCCCATAGAAGCTAAGCCAATTGCATTCCAATCAGCATCAGGAACAGTTGCTTCTGTCCAGGTGCTGCCATCAAAAGAAACGAGACTTTGTCTCATTGTAAACCACATTGTGCCATTTTCCTCGATGACGTTTGATGCAAAACTTTGTGGGATGTCAGAATTGCTGGTTTTATAGTTAACCCAGTTCCCGTTTTCCCAAGTCGCTACGCCATCACCAGAACAAAACCACATTTTGCCTCCAGCATCTTGGAGTATTGCAGGTACTGAAGGAGAATCGTAATCCATACCGGTTACATCATTATTAAAGGTTTCCCAGTTTGTACCATCCCAACGGACGATACGTCCAGCATAGGCATTACCTCCCCATACATTCCCATCGGTATCTTCATGTAAAGAGATGATTCTAAGTCCTTCGTCACTTATTTGATCGTAAGGAATAACGGTCCAGGTTTGTGCGAAAACAGTACTGGATAAAAGCGTAAGGAAGAAAAAGATAGTTAAAGTGTTTTTCATAATTTATTTTTCAAAAAAAATATAATAGAAGATTGTTTTATAAGAACTTCAATATGATAAAACGAAAGTAGAATGTTTTGTTTAGAAATTATAGCACTATTTTAATTTTTCTTAGTCCAAGAACAGACATGCTTGATTAAAGAAAAAAGATCATTGAGTAAACTTGGCTCAATGATCTTTCAATATCGGTTGCGTGAATTTTCGTTACGATTATATTCTGAATTAGATGTTGTTTCGATGCTTACGCTCGATTCGCCAAAATCTTCTTAGTAATGTTACTAGAGTATTTCAAAATATTCAAAGCTTTTTCACTATTCGCTAATTTCAATTTCTTGAAAATCAATAAAGCCTCACCATTACTTTCAATGTGGTAAACGTCATCATGCTCAAGGAAGTAAACTAGATCCTTATTGAAAAATTCTTTAATTGCTTTTTCATCGTCACCCATCAATAAGAACTTTTTTGAGAAGTTGGTGTACAGCTGAAAGTCAATATCGTTGTAACCTGAGAAAGCCATGATGCGGTCAAATATTTTGTCAAACAAACCTTCTTTTTCTAAAATGAAATTAGGAAGATCTTTTGGTATAAAAGCGACGAGTACCGTAGAGTGAAAAACTTCAGAAGCAAGACCAGCTCCTTCATTGAAGGTCACGTCTGCCATTTCCCATTTGATACCAGTATCTTTGAATTGGCCAGTGATACAATTTTCTTTTCGTTCAATTGGTCGAATTTCAAAGAAGTGGAAATTGCGTAGATAAGAAGTATTCCAATCTACCTTACTCGTGAAATTGAAACCATTTTCATCGGCCATGTTTTGTAAGGCAACCTGACGAGGCGAAAGATCCTGCGCAATTGGAGTCGTCAAAATCTTTAGCGCTCGATTGTGCGAAGAGGTAGAAATGTGATTTTCAAGACCACTAAATGTTACCTTACCACCACTGTTGGTTTGGTCTTTCAAAAAGTTGATAATACTTTCCATAAAAGTAAGTCCAATCAATCGTGCTTCTTTCATGTTGATGTTGACCTGGCTACCATTTGGAATATTTTCTAGTATTCGGTTGATTTTTGGAACCACCATAAAATTGGCAATTCCCTTAACTTCGATCTGGTATGTTCCATCTGCCTGTTGCTCCACTTCAGGTTTGGCATTGAAGGCCATTTTGAAAAAAGTTTTCAGTGGTACTCGAGCTAGTAATGCGTGAACAAGGAAGGTCAATAAAGTACCTCCAAGCATTCCCCACAAAAGATCGGTGTAAAGCGTAATGACAGTCGTTGCGATCATAAACAACAACTGCTCAAAACCTAATGCGCTGATTTGTTCAAAAACTTTTGGAGAGGCAAGCTTGAAACCAATGTAAACTAAAATTGCGGCCAATGCTGCTAGTGGTACTTTTTGAATGGCTGGTGCCAAAAGTATAAGGAATACAATCAACAGCAAACCATGATAAAAATTAGACCATTTCGTTTTTGCATTATTATGAATGTTGACGGTACTTCGCACGATAACCGTAATGATCGGCAAACCACCAATGGCACCTGCAACCATAGTACCAAGACCAACACCAATTAAATCTTTATTGAGATCTGACTTGCGTTTGTATGGATCGAGTTTGTCAACGGCTTTAGCCATAGCTAAAGTTTGAATAGAAGCGATGATCCAAATAGAAAGGACGGCTACCCAAAATTCAGCGCTATTCGCTCGAGAAAAATCGGGATAGATTAAAACAGCTTTAATTTGAGCAATGATGTTAAACATGTTGTCCCAAAAGTTGGGAAGAGGTTTGTATCCTTCTCCCAAAATATTAATCAAATACTCAGGGCCAACATGATAGTCTTTTCCTAAAAAGGAAATATCATGTCCTTCAAAAAAATTGAAAAGATATACGAACGGAATGGATGCAAGCAGTACCCAAAGTGATGCTGGAAAGAATTGAAAAATTCGCCATTTTATTTTTGGGATAACCACCAAAAGGACCACTCCCAAAAATGAAATCAAAAAGATAAAAGGATTGATATTGGGTATCTGTTTAAAAACGTCTAGTAACCTGCCAACGGTATTAGTAGCTGTAGATGTGGTGCCCATGGCTACGTGCATCTGACTCGAAAAAATAATGATACCTATGGCCACCATCACTCCTTGAATGACAGAAGAGGGAATCAACTCTGCGATTCGCCCCAGCTTCAACAAACCCATCAATACTTGCAAAGCCCCAGCAATACAGATCGCAGCCATTACATAGTTCAATGTTTTGCCTGAACCGTCATCTAAACTTATGATCGCAGACAAGATAACGGCAATCAAACCAGCAGCAGGTCCATTAATGGCTAGGTGACTACCTCTAAAGAGTGTTACCACAATTCCACCTATGATCGCTGATAGAACGCCCGAAATAGGAGGTACCCCGGAAGCAACTGCTACTCCAAGCCCTAAGGGCAAGGCCACTAACGAAACACTAATTGCAGCCAAAAAATCAGATCGCCAATTCTGGATTAGCCCCTTAAAGCCTGCTTTAGGGGGAGCATGAGGAAGGTTTAAAGACATATTTTATTGCTAATTCTGTTAGAAGGCAGTATTTAAAAGAACTTCCTTAATAAATAGGACCTTAGCGTACGTATAAATTGTAATTTCCTGAAAACTAGAATTTTGGGAACCTGACTTCAAATTAACTCAGTCGTTTAGCTTGCTAAACTCCTTCTTCTATTTATTGTCAGAACCAGCAAACTGCTGATTTTCAATTCTTTAAAATTTTAAACATACTCTTACGTGTAATTCTAAATCCAGAATATTGTTCACTCTTTTTAGTTTAATTACCTTTGCGGCTCAGTTAAATGAAATTTAAGCGTTTAACGCAAATTTTAGTGTGTCCTATCTTGGACAGGCAATATAACAAAGGACTATTCAAAACCTAATGTTTTAAAGATTTACTAGGAGAAACAGGCCTTAAACTCAAAATCAATAGAGTGAGTATAATATCAGAAATAGAAAAACGTAGAACTTTCGGTATCGTCAGTCACCCAGATGCAGGAAAAACGACCCTTACCGAGAAGCTTTTGCTCTTCGGGGGTGCCATCCAAATAGCGGGTGCTGTAAAGTCGAATAAGATTAAACGTGGCGCAACTTCCGATTTTATGGAGATTGAGCGACAAAGAGGAATCTCGGTGGCTACTTCCGTAATGGCTTTTGACTACAGAAACAAAAAGATCAATATTCTAGATACACCTGGTCACAAAGATTTTGCAGAAGATACCTATCGAACGCTTACAGCTGTGGATTCAGTGATTGTGGTGATTGATGTTGCAAAAGGAGTGGAGGCTCAAACCGAAAGATTGGTAGAAGTTTGCAGAATGCGAAATACACCGATCATCGTTTTCATCAACAAGCTAGACCGTGAAGGTTTAGATGGATTTGATTTGTTGGATGAAGTTGAACAAAAACTCAAACTTCGTGTCACGCCACTGAGTTGGCCAATCGGAATGGGACAGCGTTTTAAAGGGGTGTACAACCGATACGAAAAGAAACTCAACCTTTTTAGTCCACACGGAAAGCAAACGTCGGATGACCTAATCGAATTTACAGATTTGTCAAACCCTGATCTAGAAAAATATGTAGATGAAGGACCTGCGAAGGAACTACGAGAAGAAGTGCATCTGATTGAAGAAGTTTATCCTGAATTCAATAAACAAGAATACCTTGACGGGAAACTTTCTCCAGTATTTTTTGGTTCTGCCATTAATAATTTTGGTGTAAAGGAATTGCTAGATTGCTTTGTCGAAATTGCGCCAACGCCACTAGCACGGGATACCGAAGAACGAACAGTAGAACCTACTGAAGATAAATTTTCTGGTTTTATTTTTAAGATTCATGCCAACATGGACCCTAAGCACCGTGACCGTATTGCTTTCCTTCGAATTTGCTCTGGTAAGTTTGAACGAAATACCAATTACCTACACGTCCGAAATAAAAAGAAGATAAAGTTCTCAAACCCAACCGCCTTCATGGCAGAAAAGAAATCAGTGGTTGACGAGGCTTATCCCGGAGATATAGTAGGTTTATACGATTCTGGAAACTTTAAAATCGGAGATTCGTTGACAGAAGGAGAAGTGCTTAATTTTAAAGGTGTCCCAAGTTTTTCTCCGGAGCAATTCCGATATGTCAATAATGCTGATCCTCTGAAGTCAAAACAATTAGCAAAAGGAATCGATCAGTTAATGGACGAGGGAGTTGCGCAACTTTTCACCCGCCAATTAAATAATCGAAAGATTATCGGCACGGTAGGTGCACTGCAGTTTGATGTTATTCAATATCGTTTGAAACATGAATACGGTGCTTCTTGTACTTATGACCAACTCAATTTGCATAAAGCCTGTTGGATTCATACAGAAGACAAAGCACTAATGAAGGAATTTCTTGACAAAAGAAAAAGGGACATGGCAATAGATAAAGATGGCAAACCCGTTTTCCTAGCCGAGTCGGCATGGATGCTAAAAATGGCTCAAGAGAATTTTCCAGAAATGGAGTTTCATTTTAAGAGTGAATTTTAGAAAGCAGACGAAGGGTGTACGCCCAACGACCAATGAAAAAACAGGAATAAAAATATAGTTTCCTTCAAAGGGATCGATCATTAACATTAGGGCATCGCCCTCTGATAAAAGAAAAAAATGGCAAATCAAGACGACCAATTCAAAAAAGTTGTAGCACACAGTAAAGAATACGGATTCATCTTCCAATCAAGTGAAGTGTATGATGGCCTTGCTGCAGTATATGACTACGGACCTTACGGATCAGAACTAAAAAAGAACATCAAAGAATATTGGTGGAAATCAATGGTGCAAATGAATGAAAACATAGTAGGGATTGACGCTGCTATTTTCATGCATCCAAAAACATGGAAAGCATCTGGTCACGTTGATGCGTTTAATGATCCAATGATCGATAACAAACAGTCGAACAAACGATACCGCGCGGATCAGTTGGTAGAAGAGTATGTGGAGAATAAGGTGATGAAGAAAGCAAATAAAGAAATCGAAAAAGCGAGAAAGCGTTTTGGAGATGCCTTTAATGAGGAAGAATTCAAAACGACCAACCCACGAGTAATGGGTTATTTAGAGAAATCTAAATCAATCTTGACGCGTCTGAATACTTCGTTGACAAACGAAGACTTAGAAGATGTAAAAGCGCTGATCGAAGAGTTAGAAATCGCTTGTCCAGAATGTGGTTCAAGAGAGTGGACTGACGTACGTCAATTCAACTTGATGTTTAATACGCAGTTGGGAACCATCGCTGGAGAAGCAGGTAAATTGTACTTACGTCCTGAAACAGCACAAGGTATTTTTGTGAACTTCTTGAATGTACAAAAATCAACGCGTCAAAAAATTCCTTTTGGTATCGCACAAATTGGTAAGGCATTTAGAAATGAGATTGTTGCAAGACAGTTTATTTTCAGAATGCGTGAGTTTGAACAAATGGAAATGCAATTTTTCATTCGCCCTGGTACACAGAAAGAATGGTATGAACACTGGAAGGAAGCTCGAATGAAATGGCACCAAGCGTTGCATCCAGCAAGCAAGTTGCGCTTTCATGATCACGAAAAATTAGCACACTATGCTGATGCAGCACTAGATATCGAATTTGAATTTCCATTTGGATTTAGAGAATTGGAAGGTGTGCACTCACGAACTGATTTTGACTTGACGCAACACCAAGAGATGTCAGGTAGAAAAATACAGTACTTTGACCCTGAGTTGAACGAAAGTTATGTGCCCTATGTAATGGAAACTTCCATCGGTTTGGATCGAATGTTTTTGGCAACCTTGTCTACTGCTTTACAAGACGAAACAGTTCCTGATGCAGACGGAAAAGATTCAACTCGTAGAGTATTGAAATTGCATCCGGCACTTGCGCCTATAAAATGTGCAGTGTTGCCCTTACTGAAAAACAAAGAGGAATTGACATCTAAAGCACGTGAGATTTTTGATAAAATCAAATTCTCGTTCAACTGTCAGTACGATGAAAAGGATGCGATCGGTAAGCGCTACCGTCGTCAGGATGCAATCGGTACGCCATATTGCATCACCATCGATTTCGAAACTTTAGACGACAATATGGTGACGATCCGTGATAGAGATACATTGAAGCAAGAGCGAATTTCCATTGATCAGGTTGAAGAAATTGTGTTGAAAAAGATTGATATGCGTCAGTTGTTTTAGGACGAGGTGTTCTTCGCCTTCACCCAGAGTGTACGTCGCTCAATTTGTTATTCTCATCCGCGAGTTAAAGATCAGTAAGCTCCCAAACGAAGTTTTCGGAGATTGCTGAGCTGAGACACTATTTCGCACATCAAAGATTCGCAAATCCGAGACACTCACTTCACATCAAAGATCCGCAAATCCGAGACACTAAACATCAAACAAATATTAAAAGCCATCATCAGTTGAAAAACTAATGATGGCTTTTTTTATCTTTATACAAACAATCCACCCTTACCATGAAAAAGATAATAATACTCCTTAGCCTATTACTTCTCAGTATCTCCATCTTCGCCCAAAGCGAAACCAAACCAGACTTCTCCAAAGAAATAGACGAACAAGTCTGGGAACCCTTCAAAGAAGCTTATGCAAATTACGATGCGGAGCAGTACATCTCTTTGCATACCGAAGAGGTGCTACGCGTAACGAAGTGGGGAGGGATTAAAATGGGAGAAGTATTCAGAGCGGGAATTCAGAAAAACTTTAACAGAGAAGATAAACTAAAGCACCAACTTGAGTTTCAGTTTGAGCATAGAATTCATTCAGAAGATGTCGCCTATGAAGTCGGTTATTATAAAATGATGCGAATAACAAAAGAAGGCAAACCAGAAGAACATTACGGAC
>CALGLS010000189.1 GCA_937959375.1 uncultured Saprospiraceae bacterium | reverse complement strand
GACAAAATTGGGTTTACATTAATCAGTGAAGAATTTTAGTTCTAATTGACTAAATTTTATGCTTCATCCTTGTGGCTGTAGCTTAAAATCTGGGAAAAGTAGGACTAAAAGGCTCGATGATTGAACTATAACTTAATTTTGTCCAAACACTTAAGTCTTTGGGCTAAAACTCTTCAATAGCTAAAGCAAAGCCTTACAATAGCTTACTCTGTTAAATTTTATTCAAAAAAGTAAGCAATTGCTCTTTGTAGGTGCGTCCGATGGGAATACTATTTTTTCCGATGTAAAGTTCTTTGTAGAAGGTATCGATACGGTCGATCAGTGCAATTTGAACGCTGTATCTTTTGTGTACGCGTATGAACATATCGTCTGGCAGTCGCTCTAAGATACGGGAGAGAGAAATTCGGATCGCAAATTTTTTCTGTTCAGTGTAGATAATACTATAATTACCCTCTGACTTAATCCAAAGGATGTCAGCAAATAACACCTTTTGTAGAATGGTTCCATTTTTTATGAAAATACAATCTTTTAAAACGGTACCACTGGGAGCAACCTCAAAATCTTCTTCTGTATTATCACCAGTATTAGCAACTGTTTCTACAAAAGATCGGGTAGCAGCATCAATAGCTGTTTCTAATGTTAGGTTGTTGAAAGGTTTGACCAAGTAGGCGTGTGGATTTACGACCTTTGCCTTACGATGTGTTTCAGGATCATCAAATCCAGTAATAAAAATGACAGGGACGTCGAGATCCTTTATCTTTTTAGCGACTCCGATTCCATCCAATGTTCCATTTATTGAGATGTCCATTAAGATGACATCAGGATCATTGGTTTTTATCATCTCCAAGGCTGATTCTGAATTATCGGCATGCAGCCAATCACCGTAACCTAAATCGTATAATGCTGCTTCAAGAGTAAGTAAATTAGCCTTGTCATCTTCTACTACTAATATCTTTATATTGCTCATTTTGAGGATTTTCTATGTTCATATCTTATTTCATTGGTTTATTAGCAGGTTACAAACATAATGAGAAGCTTTTTAAATAGAGATAAAAGGAGACATTTTGACGATAATCTGTCAAATATAAAATATGTACGGCAGATTAATGATTATCAAACGTAGGAAGAACAATAGAAAAAGTACTTCCTTCTCCAATGGTAGAAGTTACATAAATATCCCCTCCATTTAACAAGGCTAGCTCTTTACTTACACCTAGTCCTAATCCCGTTCCCTTCTCCCCCATTGATCCTAGCGTAGATTTATTCTTTTTCGGATCGAAAATATTAAGCAAACGCTCTTTCTCTATTCCGATTCCGTTATCCTTAACATGTATGATTACATTTTTTGACTTTAGTTCAGCGCTAAGGTGAATAGCACCATTTGGAGGGCTAAACTTTATTGCATTTGCTAGAAGATTTCTCATTATAGTGAGTACTGTTTGGCGGTCAGCGAATGTTTCTAAATCCGTGCTTACACTGTTATTTATTACTATACTTTTCTTTCCAATACTTAGTTTTAACTCCCTCGCTGTTTGGTTTAGCAAATACACAATACTTAAAGGTTCTGCGTTAAGAGAAATACCTCCCATGTTTTGATTGGCCCAAGAGAGCAAATTATTCAATAAAGTATTGAGTGTATTGATGGATTCATCCACGGTTTTTCCAAATTCATTCAAGCGTTCAAATTGCTTGGTCTTCAACAAATAATCTATCTTTTTCCCAATATCCTGCAGGGCAAAAGCAGGGTCACGTAAATCATGAGCAATAATGGAGTAGATTTTATCTTTGAATTGATTGAGTTTTTCGAGTTCTTTATTTTTTTCAGAAAGCTCATTGGTGCGCTCTTTTACTAAGTGTTTTAATTTTTCTCTACTGCGTGCCAAACGAGAAATACGCCATTTTACAATTCCATAAATTAAAAGAGCGATTAATCCTATGGCCATGCAAATGAATTCCCATCGTAGGTAAAAAGGTTTTTGAACTTTTATTGGGAGCGCAAGTTGATTCTTTGCCCATTTTGAACCGGAACCTTTTGCTTTTATCAATAGATTATAATTTCCGTGTGGTAAGGAATTAATTCTGATAGAATTTTCTGCTTGATAATTCCACTCTTCCTCTAAGCCATCAATTTTCCAGGCGTAGATATGATTATTTGCAGAGTAATCAAGTAATGAAAAATTGACGGTAAAGAATTTGTCTCCATCTTTCAATACCAGTTCCTCCTTTGCTTCCACCTCTTTGGTTTTATTGATTAGCTGCCCTTTTTCAAAATCAAACAATTGTACATCCGTAATTAGAAACGGCGCTATGTTTTCTTCAAAAATCATATCCTCTGGGAAGAAAGAAGTCAGACCTCCTATTCCTCCAAAATAAAATCTTCCATCCTTCCCTTTATAATGTGAGAATGTATTGAATTCTTCATGGGGAATTCCATCCTCTTTTTGTAAGACATCTATATTTTCGCTTGTCTTATCAAAACGCATGAGTCCTTTATTACTAGGCAACCAGAGGTTGTTGCTACTATCTTCATAAACAGCGTAGAGCACATTGTGAGAAAGACCGTCATTTTCGGTAAATAATCTTACCTCTTCATCTTTTCGGTTCCACTTGATCAGACCTCCACCTGTTGCCAACCAAAATATTCCATCTGCATCTTCATGAATGTGTTTGATTGAATTATTCAAGAATTGAAAATTATTAACCAAGCCTTTCTCTCGATCTAGTTGATAAACTCCATTGTTCGTTGCAATCCAAATAGCATCATCATTTGCATAAAAAAATAAAATTCTCTTTTTTGTAATTTCTTTAAAATTGTTATTCTTCGGATGAGTTTTAAAACAACTGCAATTTTCATCAAAAAGAAACAAACCAAAGTTAGACCCCAAATACATGCTTCTACTTCGTTGATCATAAAATGGAAAATTCTCTTGAATTCCCTCGCCGTCCTTAATTGGGTATACTGTTTCTCGATAGTTCTCTGTACTTAAATCTTCTTTACCTATTGAAACCAGTTTTGAAGAATGTTGACCAATCCACACATTGCCTTTTTCATCTTCTGCAATACCAAGCCCCAAATAGTCAAACGTTCGGAGTACTTTACTCGTCTTTTTATTAATCAATTTGGTGCCTGAATAAGTGTTCACCAATAAACAACTATCCAAAACTTCAATAATACCGCGAACACTTGTTATCTTATCTGTGGTAAGAAAATTTTTAAATGCATTCTCTTTGACTTCTAGTAAAAACAATCCTAAACCTGAGCTTAGCCATAATCGATCTTCGTCATCGATAAACATTTGGTTTATTTTAAATAAAACACCATCACTTAGCTCAAGTAATTTGGAAGAAAGGTCTGCTACATAATTGCCTTCAGGATCAAAAAGCCAAAGTTTTTCATTAATAGATAACCAGATATTCCCTTTACTATCTTTTGTCAATCCAAGGTATTTCTCCTTGGGTAATTCTAGATCCTTCAACGAAAGTGAACGCCCATTCTTTTTTAAATCTATCGCTTTCAAAGACCCCGACTCCTCAAACTCCAACAATATATCTGCAAGTTTCAAGTTTGAATTCTTCGAGCTAAAAACTATCCGAAGAAAGTTCCCTTTGGCATCTAACACATCTTGGTGTCTTATTCCTCTTTGGAATTGTCTTTTAACAATACCATCTATATTTACTTCTTGGTAGGTAGCGGCATTTTGATCTTCAACAATAAGGGTATTCCATTCTGTTGGTCTCAATTTTACTCTTGGATTATCATAAAGAATATCACCATAAGGAACAATTACATTCTGATCATTGAGAAAAAATAATTGACCTATTTCGTTTTTCAAAAAAATTATTCCGCCTTGACTACTCAAGTTCAGAATTTCTAAATTTCCTCCTCTAACTTTTTCTTCTATTGGTAAAGGAAGTAACGCTTCTTTTTTTGGGTCAAACACAACTGCAGGCTCTCCTCCTTTTTGAATCCATAAATGCCCGAAATTATCTGTTTGAATTCCTACGATCATTCCTACTGAAATTCCATTCCCTGAACCTCTAACTTTCTTGAAATTATCACCATCAAAACGACAAATTCCATTTCCTGTCGCTATCCATATAAAGCCACGGTCATCTTGGGTTACACCAAAAACTGATCGATCAATTATCCCATCTTTCACACCAAACAGTGATGCATTAACGATAACCTCTTGCGCAATGCAAATGTTACTTAGCACACATAATAAGGCTAGGATGAGTCTTTTCATTTAAAGTTGAGGTTTACAATTACAATAATAAGCCAATTTTAAGACTTTTTGAACTACTCCTATCAAAGGTGTTGAATTTAAAGCTTCAAAAGAGGAATATCGTCTGAATGAATGATGAGGCATTTGTACTTCTATTTATTCTTCTAAGATGTTTCGGTACTGATCGATATAAATGAATTTAGAAGATTGGCTGAGTTTACGATTTTCAAGTCTCAAAACAAAAAAGCCGGCTTCGCAAATGCGAAGCCGGCCAAATAACCCTTTTTAATTACTATTAATTACTTATTAAGCAATAACATCTTCTTGGTCGCTGCATCATTCGCTGTTTCCAGCTTATAGTACAACATACCTTCTGCTAAATCACCTCTATCCAAACTAACCTCATTGTAACCAGCTTCGTAATTACCAGTTACTAACTTCAATTGCTTTCCTGACACATCAAAAACAGTCAAGGTCGCTGAAGTTGCTTCCGGTAATACAAATCCAATTACCGTTTGGCTACGGAATGGGTTTGGTGTATTTTGCATCAATGCAAATGGCGCTGAAGTTGTTCCTGCAACATCTTCGAAACGAAGTGTTACATTCAATAAATTCAATTGACCATTTTCAGTATTTACATCATAAGCTTCCGCTTTCGTGTAACGTGAGTTAACACTCAATACTTCGCTCAATCGTGTCGCTTGCTTAGCTTTGAAAGTGATTTGGAATAATTCCGCATCTGCTCTCATGCTAACTGGTGCAGCATTCGTCCAACTTGTTGTAATAGCTCCTTCACTTAATAAACCTAAACCGAAGTTTGCTTCGCTCATTCCAGCTAATTCGCCAGCATTCACATCTACAAACTCTACTAAGTCATTGTTGAAGTTAATCGTGTATTGATAACCAGCTATGGCGCTAAAATCGCTAGAACTAAATGACACTTCATAAGTCTCACCTGCTTTCATATCTACATCTTGTACATTGAAAGGTAGATCACCATTAAAGCTTCTGTCATCTGCACCTACTAAGTTATTTGGAACGGCACTCTCATTTACATCACCAATCTTAACACCTACGAAATCTTGTTGTACAGTTTCCACTAAACCATTGATATCAACGACTTCAGGGAATGATGTCATAAACGGATTCGTAGCATCTGGGAATACAAAGTTTGCATCCACAAATCGCCAAGAGTTGTTGTTCGGGAATTCTGTATTAATCATCAAGATCATCTTACGCAACTCAACTAAATCGAGTGTTGTAACTGAACCTGAACGATTAATATCTGCTGCAATAATCTTGTATGGTGAATCTAGTTGATTCACATTCAAAATATGCTGCGCAATCAATACCAAGTCAAATGAACTCACTCCATTCATTGGAAGTTGGTTGCTGAAAGGTGTCAAAGAATAGTTCTGCTCCAATGGTACATTGTTAAATGAATAGTTACCATCGTTACCTGTAACAAACATTTCGAAGAAACTAGCGCCACCTGATAGGTAAACCTCAACATCTTCTACTGCTTCCATTGTTTCTGTTCGAATCATACCTTCAATGCTACTTGCTTGTGGTGGTTCTGGTGTATCAACAGCAGTCACGTAGAAGCTATAAGCAATGTAAGAAGTATTTCCACAGTTATCTGTTGCCACAAAGTTCACAACGGTTTCAGTTGTTTCATCTGGACAGTTTTGGTTCGGAGTGTTAGGTCCTTGCGGAGAAATGTTCACATTCGTATCACATTCGTCTGTTGCAGACAATCCTTCTAATACTTTGTCCTTCCATTCGTTGTACCAGAAATTCAAGTTAGATCCACAAACT
>CALGLS010000188.1 GCA_937959375.1 uncultured Saprospiraceae bacterium | reverse complement strand
CCAAAATTCCAAAACCAAAAACCGAAAAACATGGATAAGAAAACTGCGGGATAAAGAAACTTGTAAAGTTTTATGGAGCTTTCAATTCGGTGCTTTAGCCATTTTCGGAAAGACTTTAAATAGAGGTAGCTGTTGCTCATTTTATCAATATCATCTAAGCCTTTTGAATTAAGGTAGCTGTAGATGACAGCAATGTTGAGAATGAAAAACATAGTGACTCCCATAACAGGTAAACCGACTAAAAATGAAAGTGGTAATATTATTATAGAGAAGAGACTTAAGCCAATTAGGTTTCGTTTAAATGTTCTTTTGAACTTATCGATTAGATGAATTGACTTTTGATTGTAGAAGTCATTGACCTTTGGAGCAACTAAAGCATCCTGTGGAATAAAACCTGTGTTCCAAATTGATTCGATTGATTTTTTCATGATAATAGTTTTTTTAGTTTTTCTTTAATTCTTGAAATGCGCACACCAATATTGTTGGAACTCGTTCCGATGATGTCTGCGATTTCTTGATATGATTTTTCTTCTAAATAGAGTAGAATGATCGCGCGGTCTACTTTTGATAATTGTTTAATAGCTGCATACAATTGATTCAGCGACTCGTCAGCAAATGGCGTAGGATTTACAACTAATTGATCTTTGGTCAGTGTAGCGTCTATTTTGGACTGTCTTCGTTTATTTTGTTTGACCAAAGTCATACAGACGTTGAGGGAGATCCGATAGATCCAAGTCGACCATTCTGATTGCTCACGAAAAGCTGCTCTACTTTTCCAAATTTGTAAGCATACCTCCTGGTAGTAATCCTCGTAGTCTTCCTGAGAATTGGTATATGCTCTGCAAATCTTGATGATTATAGCGGCATACGGTAGTATTGATGTATTGTAAAAATCTGAACTCACTGTATTGCTTTTATCTAGTTAGTATGTGAAAGTTCGAAATTATTACAAGAATGATCGATTATTTTTAAACAACTTCTTTAAATAAATCCAATTTTAACATGGCACTACCCAACCAAACCGGGTTTTATAGCAGTCTTTGATCTGTAAGTGAGCCCTCGAACCCTATTTAAATTACAGAAACTAGCAATTAAGCTCATTAGATTACACTTTTGAAGGAAGAAAAGGCAATTTTTCCATCTATTATTCGCTATTTTAGAGTCGTAGTTTAATCACCGAATAAAAATTAATGCCGCAACCCTCAAAATTGACAGAGAAGGAACTCGTTGATGGCTGTATCAGAAATGATAGAGCTTGTCAGGAGCTGCTGTACAAAAAGTACTTCTCTCGTATGATGAGCATGGTCTTTAGATATACTGAAGATCGGGAAGTTGCTATGGAGATCGTTAACAATGGTTTCCTGAGAGTATTCAAAAAACTAGACACTTTCGGATTCAAAGGTTCACTAGAAGGTTGGATTCGAAAATTGGTTTACCACAGCGTTTCTGAATACTTTAAAAAACATTCTAAATATTTACAATTCTTGGTCTTTGAGGAAAAGGAAGAGCAAACGGAAGATCATACCTTAAGCCAATTATTTGTAGAAGATATACTCAAACTGGTGGAGACTTTGCCACCAGCAACCAAAGAGGTTTTTAGATTATATGCTATTGAAGGATTTTCGCATATCGAGATTTCTAAAGAAGTGAATATTAGCATTGGTACAAGCAAATGGCATTTATCCACTGCTCGTAAACAATTGCAACAGCTATTAACCAACAACAATAATAATTTTCAACTTCATGCTGGATAATAAAGACAATCAATTTGAAATGGATGATCCCTTTTTTGATCAGGCTTGGACTAACATGAAAACCATGTTAGACGAGGAAATGCCTGTATCAATAAGCGAGAAACCTACACGCTCTAAAAAACCATACGCGCTTTTGTTGCTGTTATGGCTTGTCGGTTTTGGAGCAGGAGTGAGTTCTATTTTGTTTTGGCAACAAAAAACAGATACCATTATTCCTGAGCAAGATAGACCTACGATTCCTATCGCAAAGGTTGAATCACCAACTATCGTTAAGCCATCGGAATCGGTAGATAAAAGTACGAGTAATGCGTTTGAAAAACCTTTGGCAGAAACACAGTTAGCCAAAAATACTATAGCAACTAAGGTCAAACCAAAGCTGCTGAAAAAGGAAACTAAGCTGCCATCCATCGCCAATGTAAACTCTTTTAAATCAAACACAGTTTCAACTAAAAATAATACATCTGATAATAATTCAACATTTACTAGCTCAGCAATAACAACATCAACTTCTTCTCCTGCTTTACTGAATGCTGTTTTGGTTCAACCTAACAACAAAACGAAAACTCAAAACTCATCAGTAGTAGAAGTAGAGGAAACTCCTTTAGTTGAGCGATCTTCACTTCAAGGTTTGATCCTTACTAGTGAAGACTTCAAAGGATTTGATGACATCGGGAATGAAAAAGCACTTGCAAATTTGCTTGTTCCAAGTGCCAAGAAAATTAAGTTCAATTGGGGGCTTATGGCTGGATTGCATTCTGAGTTAAACAGAGGCTATGGAGGTTACAGCTTAGGCCTAATTGTAAATGCAGAGGTAGATCGCAAGTTTGGATTTGCAACAGGACTTATGTTTTCTCGCTTCCAATTCAATGATATACTTTTAAATAACACACCAAGTGCTTTCAATCTAAATCAAAATAACGCAGATGATACTGGTGTATATAATGATGTAACTGAGGTGCCATTTCAAACTAGATCTACTAACTCAACTTCATCAGCCATTCAATTTGGTTCTGCAAATTATGTATCCATTCCATTATTAATTACGTACAAGACTTCAAGACGGATACGAGTAAATATGGGAGTTGAATATGCACGAATGTTGAGTGCGAGTTCTGACAAATTCAAAGGAGCAGGTAGACAAGATTTTACTTCTACCTATAAGTGGTACGACAACTCTAGCTACGGAGATCTATTAAGCAAAACGAATTTTTCAGCCTTATTCGGCTTTAGTATACAACCTAATGATCAAATTGGATTTGATTTAAGATACAATCACGGTTTTACTGATTTATCAAAAAACAGTGGTCAATTTTCTGCTCAAAGTGACACACGAGAATCTTTGCAGTTTTCAATGATGTACTACTTTGGTAAATAAGAAGCGTTAGTTTGAAGACCGAAAAACTGAAGAAAGAAAGATTCCTGCTTTTGCCTGCTGTAGGCAGAAAAGGTAATTTCTCTCTTAGACAAAACTACTTTAATGGTTAAGAAGTTTATTAACAAACTTCAACAATATTTAGAATGCTAATTCATATGAAACGAATCTATACACTTTTCCTATTTTTATCTTTTTGCATTGGCATACATGCCCAAACAGTTTCCTCGTCTTGTGAGGCTCCTGATTCTTTGCGCGCATTCTACGAATTTGATGCCTCAAAATTAGCACTTAGGAATCTTTATGAAACCAATCATCCAGATACCAGTGAAGTAATTATTGCAGAAGTCCATAAAGAAAAAATTCACGATGCGCTAGTTGCCTTATATCAAGCGTATGATTTGCCAGCTAGAGATGAGGTGGTTGAATTTTTTAATGTACATGCACTTGGTGATCCACTGACTAACAGCTTTGTTCTTTATGCAGATACTTCTTTTGCTTGGGTTAGGAATTGGGAAAATGGTTTGTTACTTTCAGGAAATGCAACCTGCGACCTTTGGGTTGATTCTTTAGATTTGCGATTCAGTTACGACCCTGCTGTTGAGTTTGTAGAAGAATTAGGTGCGTCTTATTTAGCCATTCATTTCGAATCGGATATGCCTATGAATATTGCTCCGTTGCTACAAGAATTCAACAATGTTGATGGAATCGTTTTTAGCGAAGATGAAGAACTTGTTTTAGATGTTGAAAAGGACATCACTTACAAAGACTTTTCGGATCAAGGTTATCTTGAATTCATTTTTCGATATGCTTGGGAAAACTGTCAGAATGGTTGTTTGAATGAACACTTATGGAACTTCCGAGTCAACGAAGATGATTGTTCCGTTTCCTTTTTTGGTGATTCAGGAGATCCACTTCCAGTTGAGAATGTTGAAGAAATATCGCGTTTAGCTTTGTTTCCAAACCCAACATCTGACCTCGTAAATATTAATTTGGTAGGGCCACAGCGCAAAGATATCTCAATTTACTTGTTTGATGCTTATGGCCAGTTGTTGAATTCACAAAAGATTGATTTCCATAATGGTTTGATTAATCTCGACTTTTCATTAGCTGCCTTTCCAGTAGGTGTATACTTCATTACGCTTGAAAATGATAATCAGATCTTTACAGAAAGAATTATGAAACGATAGTTAATAAGGGGCTTAATAAATCCTTAAAAAAGCGCGCTGACCACTTGGTTCAGCGCGCTTTTTTATTTCTGGCAAAGTCATTGATATATTAACAATAGTTCTATCTATCGGATAGAGCGAATGAAACAAACATACTGTATAACATACTATTTAGAAGTGCCTGTTTTAGAGGAATATGCAATGGTGAGGCGAACTTTATTATTTATTGCATCCCAAAGGCCAGAAAACAAATGGTGTCTCATTGAGACATACTGTGAGGTGTCAAGCTTTCTTCAACGATTTTTTCGTTTGAAGAAAGTCTGACTGCTCAGTTATCTCTAAGCGGTAGACTAATTCGTTCCCCACTATGAGAAAACTATTCTTCACCCTTATCCTTTTCTTATTTAGCTTTAGCGCTGAATCTCAACTGCAGTTGTTAGATCCTGTCACTGTAAAACAAAACAACAATAAACGATTATTAAAAAAAGCTAAGAACAAAACGGCTTTGCAAGATGACTATATTCCTTTCGACTTGAGGGGAGGTCTAATTTTTCTAACCGCAAATATGAGTGGGCAACAAGATAGTTTTGTACTTGATACTGGCGCACCTTCTTTACTGTTAAATCGGCAAGTGTCAGCTGATTCTTCTGATACGTTTGCGACAGATATTACTGGGAATATAAGTATGCAAAATGTGGTGATCCCCGAATTCAGAATTGGCAATGTTATTTCAAATCGTGTCAACGCTTATTTTCTTGATCTCAGTCATATTGAATCTAGTAAACAACACAAGGTAGCCGGTATGATTGGTTATGAACAGGTTCAAGACTATGAAGTTTTTTTAGATTATCAAAGAAAGGAGATGTTGCTCTTAGATCCAGTAAAAGGAATCTATCCACAGAAAATTAAACCAACTGGATTTATTCCATTTACAATGCAAAAGCATTTCATAGTAATTGTTGCAAAAGTGGGAGGGAAGAAATTAAGGTTTGGAGTTGATACGGGAGCGGAAGTTAATTTACTTAGTAAAAAGGCCTATGAAAAGTTAGCGCCCCATATTAATTTTGAAAAAGAAGAAAGCATCAATGTAAGAGGTGTAAATGAAGAAACGCTTAGTTCACAGCAAGTGGTGATAGAACAAACAATCGTAAGAAGAAAAAACTACTCGAACATGCCTTATGTGGTAATGGACATGGAAGCCATGAATAATATCTATGGAATTAAGTTAGATGGAATTTTGGGATATCCGTTTCTTGCTTCTCAGAAATTTTCTATCAATTATGCGGAGAAGACGATGTATATTTGGAATAATGTTTTGCCAGAACAAACAGGAGCGCTTGATGTTTTAGCTTCAGAACGTTGAGCGGATTTAAAATCAAAGTTAGAATCAAAGTTTCAGTTTCAGTGAATCCGTAATAATTGAGCATTCACTGAAACTGTCATTGAAACTCTAACTTAATTAGAATAGGCCACTAATATTTCCATCCGCATCAATATCAATCAACTCGGAAGAAGGCGTTGCAGGTAATCCTGGCATACGCATAATGTTACCAGTAATGGGGACTAAAAATCCTGCACCAGCGGCAATCTCTATTTCACGAACAGTGATAAAGAAATCAGTAGGACGTCCCAATAACTTAGGATCATCTGAAAGTGACTTCTGCGTTTTGGCAATACAAACAGGAAGGTGTTCAAGACCAAGTCGTGCAATTCTTCTTAAGTTCGCTTTTGCTTTTGGAGTAAATTCTACACCAGTTGCACCGTATACTTTAGTTGCAATGGCATTAATTTTATCTTCAACTGATGCCTCCCAATCGTACATTGGAGTAAACTTACCTTTTGAATTTTCAACAGCTTCCACGACAGCATGTGCTAAGTCTTCCGCACCTTTTCCACCTTCAGCCCATACATTTGCGACGACAGCTTTAACACCTAGTTTAGCACAATGCGCTTGAATGGCCTTAATCTCTTCATCCGTATCTGACACAAATTTATTGATTGAAACAACAGGCTGTAGATTGAATTGTGCGATATTTTCAAGATGCTTTTCTAAATTGGCAAGCCCTTTTACAACTGCTTCTACATTCGGCTCTTTAAGATTTTTAAGATCGCCACCGCCATGGTATTTTAAAGCTCGGACCGTTGCTACGAGTACAACTGCTTTTGGCGAAAGCCCCGCACTAACGCATTTGATGTCTAAGAATTTTTCAGCTCCAAGGTCCGCACCAAATCCCGCTTCAGTCACCACATAGTTAGAAAGAGACATACCCATTCGTGTTGCAATCACAGTGTTGGTTCCTTGTGCAATGTTTGCGAATGGACCTCCGTGAATGATGGCAGGGTTGCCTTCAATAGTTTGTACTAAGTTAGGTTGGATGGCGTCTTTAAGCAGTGCGGCCATAGCACCATTTGCGTTTAAATCTTTGGCATAAATTGGTTTTTTATCATAAGTAAAACCAACAAATATATTTCCTAGTCGCTTCTTCAAATCTTGCAGATCATCTGCCAAACAAAGAATGGCCATAATCTCGGAAGCGGCAGTGATGTCGAATGAAGTTTCACGAGGAATTCCAGAACCCGTACCTCCTAAGCCAATCACGATATTTCGCAAGGAGCGATCGTTCATGTCCATGACTCGTTTCCACAAAACAGTTCGCGCATCAATATTTAGTGAACGCGTTTTACTTTGAATATTGTTGTCAATCAAAGCTGCTAAAAGGTTGTGTGCTTTTTCAACGGCAGCGAAGTCACCTGTAAAATGCAGATTGATATCTTCCATCGGTAATACCTGTGAATAGCCACCACCAGTTGCGCCACCTTTGATGCCAAAGACAGGCCCTAGCGAAGGTTCGCGTAATACCACAATAGTTGGCTTGCCGATACGATTAAGTCCCTCAGAGAGTCCGATAGAGGTGGTTGTTTTTCCTTCACCAGCAGGAGTAGGAGAGATAGCAGTTACCAAAATTAGGTTGCTTTGGGCTACTTTCTTTTTGTCAATCAAATTTAGCGGAAGCTTCGCCTTATACTTTCCGTAAAGGAGCATGTCATCTTCTGAAATGTTGATTGTTTTCCCGATTTCACGAATGTGATTCAGGCTAATCGTTCTTGCAATTTCTATATCCGTCATGTTTTGATAAATTTTAGATCGTAAATTTGATTAATATTTTTGAAAAACCAAGGTATAGAACCATTTGTTTTAGCAGTTGTCCATAACTTTAGGTAGGTAATCCACTTTAGCAACCTCAAAAAGTACTTACTTAAGCTTAAAACTCAATTAATTTTTTATTTTTGCGGCTGATGGTTTGTTCAAATCATCCTAACTATTTTTAAATTAATTAGAAACCTCACTATGGAAGAAGCAACAACGTATTTGGATAAGATTATGGATATGGCCATTGAATATGCACCAAGCTTATTACTGGCGATTGTAATGTTGGTTGTTGGTTTTTGGATCATCAAAAAGATTTGCTTTGTCGCCAATAAGGCTTTGGTAACTGCGAAATTTAGTCCTGAAATCACACCTTTTTTAGTTTCTGTTTTGAGTATTGCCCTTAAAGTATTGTTGCTTTTAGCTGTGGCAAGTAAGGTTGGAATTGAGACGGCATCTTTTGTGGCACTTTTGGCGGCAGGTGGATTTGCCATTGGCTTAGCTTTGCAAGGAAGTTTGGGGAATTTTGCGGCTGGTATAATCATCTTGTTTTTCAAACCTTATCGAGTTGGTGATTGGATCGAAGTAGGAGAGAAGTTTGGAAAAGTAGAAGAGATTCAAATCTTTAATACCTTGTTGGGAACACCAGGCAAAAAATTACTAATCATTCCGAATGGTCAGATCATTGATAATATTGTAACTAATTTCTCAACCAAGGGGTCGACACGAATCGAGTTGCAAGTATCTATGCCTTACGCAGAAAGTTTTCCGAGAATAAAGGAAATTATAATTAAGGAATTGAATACCATTCCGAAGGTTTTAAAAGATCCAGCACCAGAGGTTGGTATCCTAGAGTTTGATAGTCACAACATTATACTTGCAGTTCGTCCCTATGCCTTACCTGACGATTATTGGGAAGTTACTTTTGAAGCACATCAGTTGATTAAAAACGCTTTTCATAAACATGAAGTTCAGGTGGCTTACTCTGAGGGGATTGAACTTGGGAAGATTGGAGATTAGTGGAAGGGGCAAGGTTTAAGGTTTGAAGGATACTCGGTCGTAGGGATGTAAAAACAGAAGGTTTGTTTTATCAATTAAACCACTTGTTTGAGTAGTCCCAAAGATGCTACGTACCATGTGTGTCCTTCAAACCTTCAAACCTTCACTCCTTAAATCCTTCAAACCTTTCCAATCAACCACCTTTTCGAATCACCTTACCAAAGCCCTCCGCCAAAAGTAGTTCAATCACCTTATCGCGTTTATTACCTTGGATAACTATTTCGCCATCTTTGGCAGAACCACCAACTCCGCATTTTTGTTTTAGCATTTTAGCCAAACTTTTAAGGTCATCTTCAGGTCCTTCATAGCCTTCTACCAAAGTTACTTCCTTACCCTTTCTCTTTTTTCGATCTATACTGACATAAAGTTTTTGTTGCGCGCGTGGCGTTTCGCTTTCGCTATAGTTGTCTTCCTCATGTTGGAAATCC
>CALGLS010000187.1 GCA_937959375.1 uncultured Saprospiraceae bacterium | reverse complement strand
GGGCAACTCAGCATCTCAGCGCCTGCCTGCCGGCAAAGGTTGAAAAAAATAAGTTGGTAGAAAAACTCTCACTTCCCACTTTTAAACCTTGTCATCATGAGCGAAGTCGAATGACCCCCCGATAAACCTCCATCATTTCTCTAGTCAAATCCGCCGCATTAAATTTTTGAGCATGCGCATAACCCTTTTCAACTAATTGTTGACGGTACTTGCTGTCCGATAGTATCTTTTGAATACCTTCTGAAATATTCTCCGGTTGATGTGGATTCGCATAAAAAGCTCCAGGTCCAGCAGCTTCGGGGAGAGACGAAACATTAGAAGTCAATACAGGTGTTTTGCTAAAAAGCGCTTCAATAATTGGGATTCCAAAGCCTTCGTAAAAGGATGGATAACAAAACATTTCGGCACCTTGATAAATAGCGGATAACTCGTCTGTACTAATGTTTTTTGGAAAGAAAACATATTGTTGTAAATCATGCTGTGCAATAAAGTTTTGCACCTTTTTTAGATAAGTACTTCCGCTTCCGATCACCACTAACGGGATTCTTAAAGACTTAGGTAACTGTTGAATTGCTTTCACAAGTCCCAATAAATTTTTCCGCTCCGTCACGGAACCAACGTAAAGTAAATAGGAAGAAGGCAGTTGGTGTTTTTCTAAAACTTGTTTGATTAAGCTTTCGCTTAAAACGAGTTTGAATGTTTCATTGCATGTTTGGTAAACGACTTTGATTCGTTTTGGGTCAACCTGATAATAATTGACAATGTCGTTTTTAGTGCTTTCGCTAATAGCAATTATTTGATCCGCTCTTTTACAACTGCTTGAAAACTTACGGTCATAAATTTGTCGGTCAAACCAAGGGAAAGTCTTTGGCCATGTTTTGATAACTAGGTCATGAATGGTAACGACCGTTTTTATATTCGTTTTTTCAATGCCAATTGGTAATTCATGACTAAGGCCATGGTAGAGTTCAATTTCCTTTTGTTTCAAGTCGTTTAAAATTCCGTAAGACCGCCAATAGTTTTTAAATCGAGTTGTTGGAAAGACAGAACTAAAGGCAGGGTTTTTAGAAAAAGGAATGGTGAGTGGATGTTCTTTTATTTTTGGAGAAAACAAAAAGTAATGCTCGTTAGGAAAGTATTCAGATAGATTATTCAGTAGGGTTCGACTGTAGTTGCCTAGTCCTGTCGTATTGTTGAATAATCGTTTGGCATCGAAGCCTAGTTTTAGCATTTGCTGTTGGTTGGGGTGAAAAGGTTAGGGGGAGGAGAGTTGGAAGTTGGAGGTGGGGAGTTGGAAGTTGCGCGCGATCGAAAACTCCGCGTTAGTGGGAACTTCCTACCTCCAACTTCCAACTCCCAACTTTTACCCCTACTTCAATTTCTCTTCAATATAAGTCAAAACCTTATTCATCAAATGAATTCGATCTTTCCCACGAACATTATGAGGATGGTTAGGGTAAGGGAAGAAATCAACTAAGATACCTTCCTCCACAAATTTTTGAACCAATGCGTAATTGTGTTGCATAACTACGATGTCGTCAACCGTTCCGTGGATTAACAATAGATCACCTTCCAGGTTTTTAGCATGCGTCATTAAGCTCGCTTTGCTGTAACCGTCAGGATTTTCTTTTGGTGTATCCATGTAGCGTTCGCCATACATGACTTCATAAAACTTCCAGTCCGTTACTGGACCACCTGCAACACCTGCTTGGAAAACACCAGGTGCACGAAGCATCAATGAAGTGGTCATGAAACCACCGTAGCTCCAACCATGTACTGCCATTTTATCAGCATTTACATAAGGTAGTTTTTTTAGATAGTCAACGCCAGCCAACTGATCTTTTATTTCAACAGTACCACATTGGCGGTGAATAATATTTTCAAATTCAAAACCACGACTTTTTGATCCTCTATTGTCTAGGGTGAAAACAATGTAACCTTTTTCCGCCATGTAGTGCATCCAAAGTGGGGCTCCTCCATTACGTCGATTCGTTACCATCTGTGCATGTGGTCCGCCATAAACGTAAACCAAAACAGGATATTTTTTCTTAGCATTAAAGTTACTTGGCTTGATCATTCTAGCGTGCAACTCGGTACCATCGTCTGCCTTAACTTGAATGATTTCAGTGGTTCCAACTTTGTATCCTTTTAATGGGTCAGTTGACGCCAATAAGTTTTTGCTAATCTTTCCTCTTGATGTAATGATGTCAACAACATAAGGTGTTTTTAGACTAGAATAACTGTCAATCAAAAACATTCCGTTGTCACTCAACTGATAATTATGGATACCACTTTTATCAGAAAGTCTTTTCTTCTTTCCGTTGTCTAAGTTGATTGAGTACGCATATGAATTAAGGCCACTTTCATCCGTTCCTTTTACAATCAGTTTCGTTTTTGTTCGGCTTAGGCCTAAAATATTTTCAACAACCCAATTGCCTTTTGTTACTTGCTTGATCAGACGACCATCTGTGTTGTATTGGTAAACGTGCATGAAACCATCGCGCTCACTCATCCACATAAACTCGTCTGGTTTTTCTGGAATAAACCAAACTGGATTTTCTGGCTCTACATACTTTGGATGCTCTTCTTCGAAAAGCGTTTTGATTAATTTACCAGTATTAGCATCGTACTTATTTAGCCACATGTGGTTTTGTTCGCGATTAACAACCGCAACATAAACATGTGCTTCGTCAGGACTCCACGCAAGATTGGTTAGGTACTGATCTTTTGGACCTGCTACATCTAGAAAAACAGATCGATTGGTTGCTGGATTGTAAATACCAACTTTTCCATATTCACTCTTTTGTCCAGCCATTGGATATTTGATGGAAGTCAATTGTCCTGGTGTAACACTCATGTCAAGCAAAGGGTAGTCCGCAACATCTGTTTCATCTTTTTGGTAAAAAGCTAATAAGTTATTTTGGCTAGACCAAAAAGTACCTTTTGAAATACCAAACTCATAACGCGCAATGGCTTGTCCAGTAACAATGTTAGGATCATCACTTTCGAAAACAGTTTTTTGCTTGGTTGAGGAATTGGCAATGTATAAATTATTGTCAATGGTATATGCAGCCATTTTGACTTGAGGATCAAAGTCGACATTAGCAGCACCTTCCGGAAATTCCAAAATCATACTTCCTTTTTGATCGGCAGTATTGAAGCTATAGTAAGCATTCCCAGATCTAAAATAAAATTCATTTTTATTCGTCCAGTTAACTCTTGGGAAACGCTTGAGGGCAAGACCAAGAGCTGCGTTTATTGTTTTAAGATCGGAGATACGTTCAACTTTATCGTCGTTGAGATTAACCTTGAGTAGTTCATTGTCATCTTTAGAAATTTTAGAAAGCTCATTGATTTCTGAAATCCATTGAAGGCCGTTGATTCGTTCAGGTGCTAAGCTTGATCGTTGTTGCATAATGGCAGCTTCGAGCGTAAGTTCCTTTAGAGGTGCCTTCTTAGCTGATTGAGCTTGGGCAAAAAATGAAGCGCCAGTTAGGAGCATCAAGAATAAAATCTTTTTCATGCTTGTTTTTGTAAGATTATGAAAGAGAAGCTGCTTTTACACAACTTCAGAAAATAGTAGATGGGGGTGTGTTCTTTGCAAATATAAGTAATTGAAGCTGTGAACAGTCAAAAAAAGGGTAAAAAGACTAGGCTGTCGCCAAAAGGAGGACAGTTCTTAATGAATAATAAACCAGTACGTCGCAGGCATATTTAGAGCCCCTTTGGTCAACCAGATAGGGTTTTTAAGGAACTTGATAAAAAAACTTCACTCCTAGGCAGCATATTTACTATTTATAGGGTCTTACTACCAAATGCGGATGCCTTACCATTGAAAACCAATGAATTAGCTTCGCTGAACTAAGTACATTCGATACTGGAAATACTTAAACAATAACTTCTGAGAACGAAAAACGAGACTTTGAACAGGTTGATAAACAACACACTGACATTGACAATGAAAATCGCGGCAATTTCGCGTAAGACTTATGAAAAAAAGGAATTTATCCATATTACTAATCTGTCTGTTCTTTTTTACCTGTAAAAAGGACAGCGACGTATTCATCCCCTATGATGATCCCATCGTTGAACCTGTTTTTATAATAGGATCTGTAGGAGGTGTTGTCATTGACGAACAAGCCACCCCAATCGCCAATGCATCTATAAAGCTATATACTGAAACTAATACTACACAGGACTTGATGACCGATGAGAACGGCATCTTCCTTTTCAGGAACGTTGAAATGAACCCTGAAAGGACTTACTTACTAATTGAAAAAGAGGGCTTTTTACAGAGCTCTCGAAACTTCACACCTCGCACAAACGGGACGGAGTTTCTAAAAACTCAACTCATGACAGCAACAAGCTCGGGTAGCTATCTAGCTACCGAAGGTGGGTTTGTTGATGTCATGGGGGGAGGCTTTATTGAGCTACCTGCTGATGCGGTAATCGATGCCTCTGGAAACACTTACAATCAAAACGTACAGGTTCGCGCAAGATATTTAAGCGGAACTTCATCGGCTATAGGACAACAAATGCCAGGTAATATGTTGGCGCTAAATAGTGCTGGTGAATCCAAGATTTTGGCAAGTTATGGTATCGTAACTTTTGGGTTAACTACCGAAAATGGAGAAGCCTTACAATTAGCTCCAGATAAGGAAGCGCTTATTCGAATTCCTCTTCCTGATAGTTTGTCAGGAAATCTACCTGCGACAATTACACTCTGGCATTTTGATGCAGAAATGGGTGTTTGGATGGAAGAAGGGCAAAGCCAGTTGGTAGGGGATTACTACGAAAGTGTGGTTACTAAATCTGGCTATTGGAATTGGGGCGTACCTCATGATATCGTCAACTTAAAAGCAAATATTTCAATCGGAGATAGTAGTCTACCGTTTGGGAATGTGTATACAAAATTCACAGTAGAAGGAAGTGGTGTATGCGCGATGGGATACACGGATAATGCAGGTATAATTGATAGAAGTGTAGCAGCATCTCAGGTTTTGCGTCTGCAGATTTATGACAATTGCTTTAATGAAATTTACAATGCTGAAATTGGTCCATATCCAAGTAGTGTGAATTTGGGAGAAATTCCAATAGTAATACCTAATGCTAATATTATTGAATTGACTGGGTCGCTAACTTGTGAATCAGAAGTAGTGGAGAATGGTTATGTGAAACTAATTTATGGTGAAAATGAACAATTCATATTTGCAGATAGTGTAGGTCAATTTTCAAATGCTTTCAATCTTTGTTTTGCAGATGGCTTTGATTTGATCGGTGTAGATTTGACGAATGTACAACAAAGTGTTTCTGAATTTTATGTTGGAGAAAATGCGGTGGAAGTAGGAGCAATAAATGTTTGTGAATAAGTAATAATCTCTCAGAAAAAGTTCTGAATAGTGAGTAAGTTTTTACAGGTTTAACTGAAGATGACTCTGATTGATTAAAAACTTACAAATAAGTAATGGGATTAAACTTTTAAATAGAAATTGACGTTTAAATCAGTTTTTTTTAGTAATTTTCAATGCGATCAAATCGCATTTTAAATGTGCAGCATATATATAATTTTTAATTCTAATGTCTGCGAAGCTAAAACAATAAATTTGACTGAAAGAGAACTCATAGAAGGATGTATCAGGGGCGAAAGAAAATGTCAAAAGGCATTGTTCGAGCGATATGGAGGAGTCATGCTTACAGTATGTCGAAGATATACACGCCACCATATGGAGGCAGAAGATATTCTTCAGGACTCTTGGGTTAAGGTTTTTAAAAATATTAACCGATTTAAATTTGAAGGTTCTTTCGAAGGATGGATCCGAAGAATTGTGGTCAACACAGCATTGAAAAATTATCAAAAGAGTAGCTTCCAGAAAGAACAAATCGGACTGGAATCTTATCAGGAAGGAACCATGGAGCCAGAAGCTTTTTCCAAATTACAGGAAGAAGAAGTAATGAACATGATTGCTACTTTGCCGGATGGCTACCGGATTGTTTTTAACCTTTACGTAATTGAAGGTTTTAGCCATAAAGAAATTGCAGAACAATTAGGAATACAAGAAAGTACTTCCCGTTCTCAATTAGTAAAATCGAGAAGAATGTTGCAAGATAT
>CALGLS010000186.1 GCA_937959375.1 uncultured Saprospiraceae bacterium | reverse complement strand
CCATCTCCAAAATCCCAAAGATAACTTGTAGCTCCGGTTGAAGTATTGGTGAATGTAACGATACTATCTTGTGCCACAGAATAAGTATATCCTGGCACAGGTGCATCAATTATTTCAATGTAACTCGTTTCAGTATAAGTATCAGAACCCGCTGCATTTGAAACAGTTAATGTCACATCATAAAAACCAGTATTGATGTAATCGATTACGGGGAATTGGTCTGTTGATGAACTGGGTATTCCTCCAGGAAAACTCCATTCCCATGATGTCGCATTGATTGAAGATTGATCTTCAAAAGAAACTACGGCTGGTACACAACCTAAAACGATGTCAGAAGAAAAAAGTGCTGTTGGTAATGAAACCACTTCCACTTCAAAAATATAAATATCAGTTCCACAGTCATTGAAAGCTTCAAGGACAACAGTGTAAACGCCATCTAATTCGTACAGATATACTGGGTTTTCTTCTGTGCTTGAAACACCGTCTCCAAAATCCCAGAGGTAAGAAGTAGCATTCATTGATAAGTTGATAAATGTTATTTCCAGTTCGTCCTGTAATTGATCAAAGTTTGCCGTTGGCACATCACCAACAGTAATATAATCCGTTTCAGTAATGAGATCACTACCTCCCGGATTGGTCACTTCTAGAGTCACATCAAATATGCCTGCGTTTGTATAGGTTACCGTAGGGTTTTGGTCTGTTGAAGTAGCGGGGATACCACCTGGGAACGACCAACTCCAGTTGGTAGCAGCACCTCCTCCAGAGTTGTCAGAAAACTGAACTTCGAGTGGGGCACATCCTTCTTGTATATCAGCAGAGAAAGCTGCGATAGGTGGTGGTGCGGCTGAACCACAGGGTCCTAAACAACCATTATTGATACGTCCTTGAAGGTAATTATCAATTGCATTAACTGAGGCTGCAGACCAGGTTGTTGAAGCACTTACTACAGGTGCCATAATCCATGGAGATCCTTCTGCATCGTGACCGTAGCTACAGTTGTGTCCAATTTCGTGAGCAGTCATTACTCTAAGGAAGTTGGCATTGGTTGTAAAATCTTGTAGAACATGGTATTTGAATGAATTACAAACCGCCCCAACCCAAGCGAGTCCTACCGTTCCTCCATTAAAATTTCGATCTGTCCAGCATTGTCCGATATCGAAGTTGACACCAAAGTTCCCTGCATTTCCCCAAGCTCTAAAATCATCTAGTAAATCACCAGCGTCTGTTGAAGCCGTCCAAGGGTCACAGGTACTACAATCTGAAACGAATTGAGTAACAATGACAAATTGAAATTCGTGATTAAATTCGTTGTCGTAGTTTGTTGCTACATTATTCATCACACCTATGTTGTGATTTTCAACACCTGCGACAGAACCATAATCTTGGAACATCAGCCAATCAGATGCAATGGCTAATTCAATTTCAAAACAAGCAACAACTAGACTTGAAGGACTGTTGTTAGAATTGCCTTCTTCAGTTGCTGTTCCTTGCCCATTCATTTTGTTTTGCATTTCTGTTACTCCACAAAAGTTGCCTTCTTTTTCGATGACATCTTTGGAAGCATAAACTACAAACAGATTTTCGGCAGATCCATTTACGAAGTACCGAAGTGGTTCGATAAAGTACTCACCATTTTGTTGATGGATAAAACCGTAGAGAAAATTTTCGTCGATGGTAAGCGCACCGAATTGAGTTGGGACAGCAGCGTTGTATGCTTGAAATGCTTTATTGGCTTGTTGCCCAGCATTGATGTTTTTACCAAGAGCGGTTGTGATGTTATAATTCTCCCCTCTCATGTCGTTAGGGGCTAATTGTAAATCCCAGGTATTTTCATTGTCCAGCTTTAATTCAAATTGAATATCATTTGTGTTAGCTTGTACATGTTGACTGATTGCAGTTGCATCAATCTGATAAACCTGATAGGTTTTAAAATTTGATTCTAGTGTAGGATGTTCAATGTTGATTTTTAGTGCTTCAAAATTTGCTTTTTGAGCAAAAATTGAAATACTCGTGATCAAGCATAGGAATGCGAGTGTAATTCTGAACATTAGTTTTGGTTTAAAAAAATTAAAAGTTGTTTTCAGGGAACTAAGTACGCAACAAGACAGCTTAATAAAAAGCAGTATGTAGGGTGCTATTTAGTTCTGAAAATGCAAGGCTCGTGATCGACTGATAGCCTATCGCGATATTCTAATTTATCAATTGGCGATTCACTTATTTTAAGCAATCTGCAAAGAGCAAATCTATATAAGTTGTAAAAAGATTAGATTTAGTTTTGGCTTAATATTTTAAGATTCTAAAAATAAAGAAAAAACTTAGTATTTATCAAGGTAATCCAATAAAAAACGATAAGATTACTCCTGTCTGACTATTTGTTGCTAATATTTATTGGTTTCTACTAAAATTGGGTGACTTTGGTATGAAAAATGAGTTAGTCAATGGCAGAAATAACGGATAAAGAGTAGTTTACGCTTGATGCATTTTAAGCATATCCAGCAATCATAATTTTAGATCTCTTTGTAAAACGTTACTGTTAATTTAAAGATAAGTATAAATTTGTACTGAATTTGTTTTAAAACCCTAAACATGAAAGATTTATTGATCGCAAGTATTTGTCTGATTCTATGTATTGGATGTGGTGACCCGCAAAGCTCTTCTAATACAGATAGAAATGTAGCAACCGAATTGGACTCTAAAGAAAACATAGGCAATGTGGAAGCTTCTATGTATAAATCGGCCTTGGACAAGAGCTTGGAATCGATGCCAATTGACCGCTTGTGCAAGGAATCAAAGGGTTACAATCAAAATGAGTGGGAAGGAAAGAATGCCTGTGCTTGGGCAGTTGAAAAATATAGAATTGAGCAACATAAAGACTTGGTGAAGCGAAGAGAAGGAATGCTTAGTTTGCAATTAAACAATGGAGCAATGGAGCTTCAACACCCAACAGACCAAGAAGGTGTAAGCAGACTCTATTATCAATTTAATGGATATATTAAATCAGCGAATGCTTTTTGCCTATTGGCTCAAACAGCGGGAATGTGCCCACAATATTGGATCATAGACCGTAAGGATGGCTCGAAAACTATATTAAATGGTTTACCTGTTTTCAACCCCCAACAAGATGCTTTTGTGCTAAGCACTGCCTCAGAAAAAGCCAATTCTTGTGGCAATGAGGTGGAATATTGGGAATTAAAGGAAGGCAAATTTGTAAAAAACAAAAGCATGAAACCAAATCAGGCCATTCATGATATCGTGTGGGCTAAAGATAAGATTTGGTATGGCGCTCTAAAAGCTACCGATCGAAAGGTTATTGGCCATACAGCGATAGATCCAGCTAAATTTTAATTCATAAGTTCTTAAAATACTGTGTCTTTTAGCTTAGTATTGCGTCTCAACGCTGTACGAATCAGCTACCGGGAATTCTATCATTCCTGAAAATATTCTATGAAGTTATCAAACAACTTCTAACTCAAATTATCAAAAATATACTTTAAGGGTGCTTAATGACTTAAGCAAAAAATACCCCATTTCTGGTATCTCATTATACTAGGAATGGGATAATAAAATGCTTAATTTTGTAGCACCTCCCTATTTATACACCTAGTGTTATTATTGACAAAGGTATTTTGACCTTTGGTGAATTTACCAATTCGATCAACCTTAACCGTTTTTATTATGAATCAATTTCTCAAAAGAGGGACCTTCACTATTATTCTAGCCACATTGATGTTGGTTTCTTGTAATTATAATCGCTACAAGGAGCAGCCAGATATTTGGAATAAACTCGATATTGCTACCAATACACCAATTCGAAATATGTATGCAGGACCAACGGAGTTACTTGTGATGACGGATGATGAGTTTGTGCGTGTAGGTAATCAAAATCAAATCTTAGAGAGACGTGCTTTTGCAGACTTGCCCTTTAACTTTTTTGGAAGGCCTACCCTTTCGCGATATGTTTTTGTGAGAGTTACAACTCAAGATTATCCTAACCCTTCTGGCCCAGGAACAGTGAAGGTTAATCAAATGGAAGTACATCTTACCAAAGATACGGATGCTAGTGAGTCTATTTATTTTAATCTAGATCAATTTGCAGAAGATCAAGGCCTTAGTATCGTCCCTGAAGATAAGGCACGATACAATGGAGCCTTCGATACAAATGGTGATTTATTCTTATTGCCAACGCTTAACATCACTGATAATACCTATTCTTTCTTTTTATTTGATATCAACCTTAACATAGGTAAAACTGGCTTTGTCGGTTCTGGTGTAACACTAAATAAGCGAATTGACTTACCACTTGATGACATCAGTGGAGACATCATGAATACAAATTTTGTAAATGGTTTCTTCTATGTTAATTCAAAATGGGGTACTTATCGCATTGATCCAAATACAGGTGATTACAAAGAAATCAATAAGATTTGGACACTAAATACTTTTGAACACGAAGACAAGGTTTTCTTAACAGGATTCAATGATTTTGACTTTTACCAATCAGAAGATAACGGTCAAACCTTTGAGCAAGTAGGAACTTCTCCTTTGAAATTTGTAGAGGTTGAAAATGGCAAAATTCTAAGTCAAACGCAGCTAGGATTACCTTGGAGTTTGGCTGACGACGATATGCTTGGTATGGAAGATTTGCGTGTCAATAAAGACTTTGAAGACGATGGTGCTTCCTACTGGAATGCTCGATATTTTTATGGTCGCTACTACATCAGCATTCAGAAAGAGATTTACTTCTTGGATGAGTTAGAAACGACCGATTAGGATCGCTAGCTTCAGCTAAATTTTGTCAACCGCAAACTAAAATAATTTTATCTAAGTGATTGGATTTTGACCTTCATCATCCATCTTCCAAAGAGCCCGCTAAAGTGCAAACCTTAGCGGGCTCTTCATATATGCGTTCTAAAGTTAAAAGTTGAATTTTTTAAACTGAAATTTAAACGTCAAAACTACACACAAACAGCTGATAATCAGAATCTAACGCCTCCCTTTTCATATTTTGGCCATATCACACCAAAATACCATGTCATTCGGTGCAATTCTTGCTTTATATGATTGATATACAAATCTATCCCTACAAGAGATGGATAGCTTGATGGAATTATTTTGATTCTATCTTTTAGGTATCAGTATTCGAACAAAATATGAGCATAAGAATTTTATTCCTCTTAATCTTTCCCTTTGTGGCTGCCTCTACGCTTTTTGCGCAAGGGAGCTCGATAGATTATGATGCTCTGATGGTTCAATTGGAGGAAAGCGCCAGAAAGGGAGAAAAGCGTAGTCTCCGTGACCTTGGAAGCTTGTTGGATAAAAGTACAACTAAGGATAAAGCCCTTGATATTATCCGAACATTTGCATTCTTCACTCCAGAGGAAATCAATCTAAATAAGACTATTTCCAAATCACAATTCCACGATTTTTATTACAATTACGAAAAGAAGATTCAATTTTCTGAAATCCTAGGTGTGTACTACATTACCTCATTGGAAGACCGGAAAATAAAATATGAGGTTCAACATCTAGAAAATATCAATGGTAGTTCTGATTTGAAGTCGATCAAACGGAGAATGGAAGAAGCTATTGCTGATAAAAATCAAGGTATTGTCATTCAACAACTTGATTTGCTTGGAGAGCTACAAACCGATGACGCGAGCATTTACATGTATGAGGTGAGTAAAGAATTAAGAGCTTTGTCAAAAAAATGGTCGGATGAACTTTACAAAAGTTTGTGCAAAGGCTTGGCTAAAAGCCGTGATATAGATTGCCTTTCGGAAATTCTGGAAATGCTATCCAACAAAGATATTGATTCAAAATTTGCCGCAGAGCAATTACTTATTCTTACCAACATTGAGGCCAACAGTAACGACATAAATAGTAAAACGCTGATTAAAATTTATCGACATTATATCGATTCTCTTGGAACGATCGAAGACATGCGTGCCTTTGGCTACTCAAAGATATTCAAATTCCAACCTAACTTTTTCAATCACATTGTTGACTACTACGGTCGCATCTTATGCTACGCAGATGGCCGCGAATGGCTCATTCACAATGCCACTCAAGATTTGATTGCAACACGTCATCCGCGTTCGCTCTTTTACCTTGCGGCATTGGGTTATAAAAATTCGTTTATCAACAAAAATAAAAACCGAACAATGCATCAAATGGTGCAAAAGATTAGTCATTTAACAAAATTGAAAATCGGAGTTGAAAACGTAAAGAGAAGTATTGATTTTAACTTAGGTAAAAATAGCGATAAAAAAACCTTGGAGAATTACTTGATCTACTGGGCTTCTAGACACGACGATTATGAATGGGATGAAGGACATGGATCATACATCAACAAATACAACGCCTTAGAAAAAACGCAAAATTATGAGAAACTATTCCGTCGCCTCAACTCTCGTAATGACTCAGTTGCTATGGCTTCTTTTGCACAACTAACAGAGGGTGACCCTTCGGAGATTGTTGCCTTGGCTGAAAAGTATCGACAAATGTTCCGATCTTACAACAAGTCTTTACCGCCATTTAAATACAAATACTTAGAACAACTTTCAGCACTTACTCAATATTGCAAAAAAAATAACATCAGCTATCGTCCTGATAGACATCTGTCGAAACTACTCAACAAATTGTACAACGAAAAAGATGAAGTTGCTAGATATAAACTAGAAAATAAGATTATCAATTCAATGAAAATTGACGATGTAACTGCCATTGAATATTGGGGTTGTATCAATCAATCCAATGAGGTTACCAACTACTCCTTAGGAAGAATACTTGATGTATTTTATTCTAAAAACTGGAACAAGGTGTTGAGTAGCGATACAGAGATTCAACTATACTTAAAAAAATCGTTACTACTTGCCAACATTGGCGTTATCGGTGTTTGCAATAATTATCTCAACAAATTTGACGTTACCGATCCTAAGGTTGTAGATAAACTAAATGAGATAAAAGCAATCGAAGTGGATCGTCAAATTCTAAATCAAATCCTCTTACTCGTTGCAAGTAATAATGGGGATGAGACAGGAGGTGCATTGGATGATTTTATTGACAGTCCTGCGAGTTTTAATAAAAGAGATATTAAAATATTGCCCGCTCCAAGCAAAAGAGAATTTACAAAAATCGTAGAAAGCATCAAGACACTCGATGATAATAATGCCATAAAGAATCTTTTCTATTATATGCGACTGCACCCCTCAATTGATCAGGTGCCTCAACTTTTTGAATTAGCAAAAGACGAGCGAGTACTCCATAAGAAACGAGGACTTGAGCTTACTATTGGAGATAATGTAACACCAATTCTGGAAAACGTTTACAACTTTATTTACCCAACTACTAGTAAAGACAAGCCACTAGACATTCGTCCTTGGAATAAAAAATGGGATGAAGATAAAGCGAATTACCTCAAATGGGCCAATCAGTTTTTCACTACAAAGATTAAACAATTGGTACAGAACGAGGAGTTATCGATTGATGACATTAATCTCATTACCGAATCTCCAAATTATAATGAATCCCAAAAAGAAGCTTGTCTAGCCGCCTTGATAAAAGTAAGGCCGATTAAAGATATTCGAACATTGAATATCAGTCCTAAACTTTCTATAAAAGACGATATCAAATATTTTAAACACTTTAGATTTTCTCACAAGGTACTTGACGACATTCCTAAATTATTCGAGATTGATGATCCTTCAGCCATGTTGGATTATCTATTAGATCGTTCAAGAAAATATAAACCGGAGGAGAAAGGTTCACTCTTTAACAACTTATTTCGATACCCTTGGTTTTCCTCATATGTTCACAGTGGTGCTGCAACAAAAGAAGAGATTCTCATTATTCAAGAAACACTCAATGCTTATTTGAATGAAAGTGATTACTTAAGTGAATATGAAGAACAAACGACTACCTTGCATTTAGCGCAATTGAAAAACATCGGTAAACCACTAAATGATCGCATTGTTGCTTCTTTTAATTTGGATGTTGACAATAGCTCTAAAGCAAAAGTTCAGGAAACGATTATTTCAACTATTTCATACCAACAAATTGGAGAGATTGCAAGTCATTTTAATCAATTATCAGAAACATTGGGCGACGAACCTTGGGCTTTTTTGAGAAGGGATTTTGGCTTACCAATTTTTGATTTAAACTCTAGTAAAACCTACAAAGCCTTTGTGAAGAATCATAAGGAAATGTCAGAGTATGATTTTTATTTACATTATCTAAAAGAGTTTGGTGTGGATTTTCTTACGAAAAGAAATGAACTAGATTATCAAAAGATTTACGAAGTTCTACAATTTGATGCGGTGACTCCTTTTGTTGCAGGTAGCGGTGGGAAGCGTGATTATTATACGTTTGGAATTATCAAAATTTTGGAATTAAAATTCAACACAACACTTGGTTTTCACGAAAAGCTAAATGAGAACCAATCTTTCTACTCCTTCTCTACCGCCAAACGAAG
>CALGLS010000185.1 GCA_937959375.1 uncultured Saprospiraceae bacterium | reverse complement strand
AGCCAAAGGTGGTCTCAAATATGTAAATTCCCCTCATATACTTGGCAAAACGCTAAAAATCAGTTACTTTTGCCGTCTTAAAAAAAATTACTGAGCATCCGAAACCATTAAAATCGGATGCCTTTATTTTGTAAACCAATATTTAAACGAAATAACAATGGGCGATAAACTTATCATGATTTTACCCCTTTTTGGGATTGTCGGATTGCTATACATGGCATATCTGAATGCTTGGGTATCAAAACAAGATGCCGGGAACGAAAAAATGCAAGGGATTGCAACGCATATCCAAGAAGGAGCGATGTCATTTTTAAAAGCAGAATATAGAATGCTTGTCGTTTTTGTAGTAATTGCTGGTGCAGCTTTAGGTGCTTTGTCAGTATTTGTTGAATCTACTCACTGGTTCATCGTAATTGCTTTTGTAATAGGGGCTTTCTTTTCTGCATTAGCAGGATACCTCGGTATGAAAGTAGCAACGAATGCAAACGTAAGAACGACAGAAGCTGCGAGAACTAGCTTGTCAAAAGCATTGCAAGTAGCCTTTAAAGGTGGAACTGTAATGGGACTTGGTGTTGCTGGATTAGCGGTATTTGGCTTAAGTACTTTATTCGCTATACTATATACGTGGCGTATGAATGGTGTTTGGGGAGCAGATGGTGTAAACCAAATGACGATTCTACTTGAAACACTTGCTGGATTCTCATTAGGTGCAGAATCAATCGCTTTGTTTGCTCGTGTTGGTGGTGGTATCTATACCAAAGCTGCCGATGTAGGAGCTGACCTTGTAGGTAAAGTGGAAGCAGGTATTCCTGAAGATGATCCTCGTAACCCTGCAACGATTGCAGATAATGTAGGTGACAATGTAGGTGATGTTGCAGGTATGGGAGCCGATCTTTTTGGTTCGTATGTAGCAACAGTATTGGCTGCAATGGTACTAGGTAATTATGTAATCAGAGATATCGGAAACGCAGGTGGCTCTATTCTCGACGATGGTTTCGGTGGAATCGGTCCTATCTTGTTGCCAATGGTAATTGCTGCTTTGGGAATTATATTCTCAATCATCGGTACACTTTTTATTACGGCTAAAGATGATTCAAAAGAACCTGAAGTACAAGCTGCTTTAAATAGAGGTAACTGGATTTCGATCATTCTAACAGCAGTTGCTTGTTTTGGTTTGATCAAATGGATGCTTCCTGAAACAATGAGCATGGCTTTCTTTGGTGAAGAGGCTCGATTGATTCCAAGTATGAATGTGTTTTACTCTGTACTAGTTGGTTTGTTCGTAGGAGCAGCCATTTCAATGATAACGGAATACTATACTGGTTTAGGTAAGAAGCCAATTCTTGATATCGTAGAAAAATCTGCAACGGGTGCAGCTACTAATATTATTGCTGGTTTGTCAACAGGTATGATTTCTACAGCATGGCCAATTTTGATTTTTGCTGGAGCAATTTGGGGAACTTATAGTTTGGCTGGTTTCTACGGTGTAGCAATTGCAGCATCTGCTATGATGGCGACTACCGCTATGCAGTTGGCAATTGATGCATTTGGACCCATCGCAGATAACGCAGGTGGTATTGCAGAGATGAGTGAGCTTCCAGACATCGTACGTGAGCGTACAGATATTTTAGATTCAGTTGGTAACACTACTGCTGCAGTAGGAAAAGGTTTTGCTATTGCTTCTGCGGCTTTGACTGCATTGGCTTTATTTGCTGCCTACGTTACTTTCACGGGAATTGATGGTATCAATATTTTTAAAGCGAATGTTTTAGCTGCACTTTTTGTAGGAGCTATGATTCCAGTTGTATTTTCTGCTTTGGCAATGGCCTCAGTTGGAAAAGCAGCAATGGAGATGGTAAAAGAAGTTCGTCGTCAGTTCAAAGAAATTCCTGGTATCATGGAAGGAACTGGGAAGCCAGAATATGGAAAGTGTGTTGAGATTTCAACGAATGCTGCATTAAGAGAAATGATGCTGCCTGGTGCAATTACTATTATTACGCCATTGCTAGTTGGTTTCTTTATGGGAGCTGAACCTTTAGGTGCATACATGGCGGGTGTAACTGTATCTGGTGTACTTTGGGCTATTTTTCAAAATAACGCAGGTGGTGCTTGGGACAACGCTAAGAAGTCATTCGAAGCTGGAGTTATGATTGATGGTGTAATGACTTACAAAGGTTCTGAAGCACACAAAGCAGCAGTAACTGGAGATACAGTTGGTGACCCATTCAAAGATACTTCTGGTCCTTCAATGAACATCCTTATTAAGTTGACTTGTTTAATCGGTTTGGCTATTGCTCCAATCTTGGGAGGTCATACTATTGGTTCTGGTCACGGCTCAATTGATGGTATCGATTCAAAAGAAATTATCATGGAACAAGAGGCTGATAAGTCATTAAGTGATGCTTATGATATAAGAAAAGAAGAAAAATAATTTTGAGTACTACTCAATAATAAACCCCTTAAAAGAAAGCAGCATCGAATATTCGATGCTGCTTTTCTTTTTTTAGAGACATTCATATTTCTTCTTTGTGGTAATCCTTGTTGCTCTGTTAGTGTTATCTGTTAAAAATAATAATCACTGTTTACTATTATTCTAAACCTTTGGAACAGTAATTGTCTGTTTTTTTTAGTGGTAATATTAGGTATTGTAGACGACATCCCGAGTATTTCATTTTTACAGATGGTTTTCTTGTAAAATGGTTAATTTTTAACCTAATTCCTTCTTGATTCTAGTTATTGCCACAATTGTTTGCTCGAAGTATTACTCATAATACCTAATTGTATAACCTCGATTAAGACCAAGAGCCATTTATTTTAGAATCCCTAGCCTAGAAGTATAGACTAATTCCTTGTTGCTATAAATTATGATATTCTAAAAATGTATTTGTACATGTGCTCTAAAGACTAAATTTTGTTAGGCAAGAACAACAGAACAGACATAGTATATATCTCATTTATACCACTATTGATTTTTTCAATATGGCTGTTTCATAATGTTGTGATTCTTGAGTCTGTAAATGAGGTAGATAAATCGACGCTTGTTGCTAATTTGACTTTAACAAAGCTAGTATCCAACCCAACTCCAGTTACGGGCGAAGATTTTATTTACACATTACAATACAGTTGTTCAGGTACTACAGATGACTGTTTAGGTACTTTTATTACCGATCCCTTGCCGCCTGAAGTAGAATTTGTCAGCGTTTCTGGCTCCGCTCATACCACTAATGAATCATACGATTCAGGTACACATACCGTTACTTTTAACTTTATAGGTTCTATACTTGCCGGAACAACAGGCGAAGTACAAATCGTTGTTCGATTTCCAAATGGTAGTACACCAAATGGAACCGTAGCTACCAATGTGGCAACTATTGATGCAACTAACGCTTCAGTAGAAAACAGTAACTCTGTTGATGCAACAGCGGTCGCAGCTGATAACTCATTTAAAAGAAAGTTTTTAGAAGCGGGAACCGTTTTGGATGAAAATACTGCCTATGTTATTGAGTTTTGTAATCCGGCATATAGTGCTGACCCTGCTGGAACGCTTACGGCTACAAATGTTACTGTTATAGATACTTTGCCTTCAGGAACAAATCATGTGTATTCATCAAACGGAGGTTTGTATGATGCTGCAAGTCATACCGTAACCTGGACTACAGATACCATCAAACCAGGACAGTGTATGTATTACACTGTATTTTTAGTATATCCTAGTACCACCTTTTCACTTGGACAAACGATTACTAATAATGCAGCCGTTTATTATACTCCTATAGGTGAATTGGAGGTCAAAGAAGATCTTGATATAAACCACGTTATTAATAATCAAGAAGTCAATATTTCTACAGAAAAAAGTGTTTCGCAAGGGAGTTTTTATCCAGGAGCATCAGGTGCTTTTTATATGGATTGGGATAACAATTCTAATATATCTCTTGATAGTTTTTACTTAGAAGATAGTATTCCTTTAGGAATAGAAATTACGGCTATTGGTTTAGGAGCACATTATTATAATTTTCCTGCCAATATTGATTTGACTATTAGATATCAAACCAATTTAAATAGTACTTGGGTCACAACACCAGGCTCTCCACATATTAACTGGATAGGTGAAGATGGGACACAAGAAGATGTTTCAAGTTTTGGATTAGCAGTAGGTGAATATATAACCGTAATTCGATGGGAGTTTGGTCCTGATGCAATGCCAATATCATCAGGTGGATACTATGATGTAGTATTAGACTTTGACGTAATGTTAAATGCAGCTGCTGGTACTTATACAAATTGTTATGGATCAGGATACCAAGGAGGGGGAATTCCTTATGATGTTGGTTCTTGTATTGATTACAATATATTGCCTACAGTAAGTGGCGGTAACCTAAACCCAGTAAAATCTCGGGTTGGAGGAGTCTTAAGTCCCAGTGATACCGAAACATTTCAACTTAGTGTTCGGAATGAATGGGGCGCTGGAGATTCATTGGAAAACCCCATAGTATACGATTTATTGCCGCAGGGAGTAACTTATCAGGGAGGAACTTGGTCTTTACCTGCGTGGGGGAACATCCCCGGTTTTCCAGATCCGGTTTTTACATATACTGCTGATTATAATGGAACAGGAAGAGAGCTTTTAAAATGGGAATGGTCAGGAGGGACGGCTATTAAAATACCACCTGGGGAAAGAGTTGTAATAGACTTCGATGTTACGATGCCAGAGGTCGTTTCAAATGGTTCGCCTTCATTCTATAATCAGTTTTGGATTGACGCAGATAATATTGGAGCTTGTTTAGGAACAAGTGACCCAGATATCTACGATTTAGACGGTGATTCCGATTTATCGGAAACCTTTTGCCGAGGACAAATAGGGATTAGTATTGTAGAATTGGTTTCTCTAGAATCTGAAAAGCTTGTAAAAGGGCAATTGGACTCTACTTGGACAAAATATCCAAATACGGGTAGTACTTTGCCTGGAGGGATTGCTGATTATCAACTCATTGTAAGGAATAAAGGAACAGTTGATATGACAGATATCGTTGTAATCGATATACTACCAGCACCTAATGATAGTAGTGTTGTTACTTTAGTTAATCGTGATTCTAGGTGGCGTCCCAATTTGGTAGGTCCTGTCACTGCACCTTCAGGAGTAACCGTTTACTATAGCACAGAAAATAACCCTTGTCGTAGCGTAGAAGGAATAGTTCCTTCTGGTCCAGTCGGATGTGATATTCCAGCATGGACAACAATCCCACCTACTGATATTGCTTCAGTACAATCGTTAAAGTTTGATTTTGGGACTAACATTTTAAACCCTGGCGATTCAATTTTATTAGAATGGCCAATGAGGGTCCCGGTAGGTGTACTCAATACCATAGGTGCTGTTCCCGATTCAATAGCTTGGAATTCGTTTGGATATATTGCTAGTCGCCAAGATAATGGGACGCCGTTGCCACCAGGCGAACCAATCAAAGTAGGGATGCTTGTTAGTGAGCAAATTCCAGCAGTTTATGGTGATTTTGTATGGAATGATGCAAACGCAAATGGATTGCAAGATGGCGGCGAATTCGGAATAGATAATATTCGAGTTGATCTTTACAAAGATAATGGAGATGGTATTCAAAATATCTCACAAGATACCTTTGTTAATTTTACTTTAACGGCAGATGGTGGTTACTATTTATTCCCGTTTCTATCTACAGGTGATTATTACGCTATTTTTCATAACACAGGGAGTTATCAAATAACAACAGCTAATCAAGGAGGAGATCCGAGCATAGATTCTGACGGACTACCTGTAATAAATAATGATTCAATCGTGGCCAAGATGCCTATTACTACACTAACTGAACTAGAGTTAGATTACTCATGGGATCTTGGGTTACTTGGACCTGCTAGTGCAGCTGCATTAGGAGGATATGTTTGGACTGATGACAATGAAGATGGCCTTCAGAATGAAGTAGAGAGTTATGGATTGAACAACATTGTTGTTAATCTTTATGAAAATTCAAACCCTATGGTAGTATTTGCAACAATGCTTACCCAGTCTGACCTTCAGGGCAACCCTGGTTATTACTTCTTTGATAATTTGCCAGCAGGTGACTATTTTATTGAAGCGATATTGCCTAGTGCATCCTATAGTTATACTAATTTAGGACCTACCGGAACAAGTGATCCCAACGACTCTGACCTAGATGCTCTTGGTGTTTCTGAAGTTTTTACTTTAGTAAATGGTGATTTTGATAATACATGGGATGCCGGATTTGTTTTTGATATTTGTGCAGTTGGTACCGATAATGATGGAGACGGTGTCATTGACTTGTGTGATTTAGATGATGATAATGATGGAATTCCTGATAGCGAGGAAGGGATGGTGTGTTCAAGCCTTTCTCCTTCTTCAGCAATTATTGCCACTTCCGCAACATGGATAGATATGGGTATAAGTATTTCAACAGATCATACTTATACTTTTGATGTGTTGTCTTCTACATTGGGAACAACAACAGTTAGTGGAGGACCTTATGATGGTCAAAATCTAATTCTAACAAACTTTGGTGCTATGATGAAAGATTTGGATGGGAATAGATATACAGTAGGCGGCGCTTATTTAGGAGGTCCCGCACCACCTATAAATATACCGAGCGCAAATCTGACTGCCACAGATTATCAACATGAACTTTGGTACATAGGATTAATTGATGTAAACGGTAATGGAATTTATGATGCTGGAATTGATGTATTGATAGAACCTTTATTTTCAGTTACATCAGCTATTACAATAAGTGCCGCTGTTGACGGTGACTTGTATGCCTTTTTTGCAGATGCTGGTTCGGCTAACAATTCTGGAGATCTCACCTTTTCGGTTTTAGATTGTGAAAGAGTGATTGATACAGATGGAGATAATATTCCAGATTCTCTCGATTTGGATAGTGACAACGATGGGATATATGATTTAGATGAAGCAGGTCATAGTGCAGTTGATGTTGATGGAGATGGCATCATTGACGGTGCTCCAGTTTTATTCGGAACCAACGGCTTGTTTGATGCATTAGAAACATCTATAGATAGTGATATAATTAATTATCTTGTTGCAAATAGTGAAAGTATTCCTATTGGTAGTTATGATGCTTATACATTAGATGCCGATGGAGATGGTTGCTTTGATGCCGAAGAAGAAGGTATTCCAGATGCTGATAATGATGGAATTGCTGGAACAGGAATTCCATCTGTTGGTGGAAGTGGTTTGGTTTCTACAAATGTCTATATTGCACCAGTTAACAATAATTGGCAAAATCCTTTGATCGGTCCTTGTTTAGCTGAAATCTGTTCGGATGGAATTGATAATGATACAGACGGCTTTATAGATTATAATGACCCAGACTGTTGTAGCGCAAAGGCTCCAATTTTATCGAAATAAATGACCAAACAATTCTTCAAATTCTGCTATCCTTCCTAAACAACTTGAATAAAAAGCTCCAAGTATTTACTTACCTGTACAGTAAAGTGATGTTAAGCCATTGCTTATGACCTGACTTTTTATAAATTTTACGTCATAATAATATTAGGATATTAGATGCTTTTACAAGAGAAATCCAGCCTTTTTATACTTCTACTAAAACTTAAGCGTTATAATTTGGTTAAAATACAAGAATGGCCTGATTATAGCCGAACATATTTAAATAAAAAGGAGTATATTTAGGAGGAGTCCTATGGATACTTTGGTCCGTAAGGATAATTCATTTAGCAGACAAAATAATACAACATGAAATTTAGAGGTCCCATTTTCTTTTCAATTGCGCTGGTGGCACTGTTTATTGGTATTTCAGCTTATTTGCCCACACCTAATAATGCACAGAAAGAAGCAATATTAATTCAACGACTTTTGGGTGGCTTAAGTCAGCTGCATTACAAGCCAGTTGATATTGACGATACTTTTTCTGAAAAAGCCTTCGATTTATATATCGATCGTCTTGATAGTGGGAAAAGATGGTTGACTCAAGAAGATATTGAAAAGCTTAAAGCATATCGAACTAAAATTGATGATGAGGCAGATCAGGGGACTTATGAGTTCATGGATCTTTCTTTAGAATTATTGGAGAAAGGAATTGCTAAGTCTAAAACCTATTATGAAGAGTTAGTAAATAATCCTGTTGATTTGAACTCTGATAAAGTAATCGAATTAGATGGCGAGAAAAAGCAATTCGCTAAAAACGATGAAGAACTAAAAGCTTATTGGGCTGAGATGGTTCAATTCGAAATGATTACAGAACTAGCAGATAAAATCAAATCTCAAGAAGAAGGTACCGAAGAGTTGAAAGACAAATCAAGAGATCAATTGCTGGATGAAGCACGTGAAGATGTACTAGAAGATTACGAGGCTTGGTACAAACGTCTTAAAAAACGTAAGCGTAGTGACTATCTAAGTATCTACCTAAATGCGTTGACGAATATCTATGATCCTCATACTTCTTACTATGCACCAAAAGACAAAGAAACATTTGACATCAGAATGTCTGGTCGTTTAGAAGGTATCGGAGCACAACTTAGTTCAGATGGTGATAACACTGTTATTACTCGAATTATCCCTGGTGGTCCTTCTTGGAAAGGAAAGGAGTTGGAAGAAAAAGATATTATCACAAAAGTTGCTCAAAAAGATGCAGAGGCTGTTGTTATCACAGGTATGCGATTGGATGATGTAGTTCAACTGATCCGAGGTAAAAAAGGAACTGAAGTGAAACTGACTATTAAGAAAGTTGATGGTACGGTTAAAGATATTGTTATCGTTCGTGATGTAGTAGAATTAGAAGAGAGTTTTGCTAAATCAGTGATCCTTGATTCTCCTGAAAAAGTAAACAATATCGGTTATATCAAGCTGCCACAATTTTACGCAGATTTCTCTCGTAGAAATGGTCGTAGCTGTGCAAAAGATATTGCAATCGAACTTGAAAAACTAAAAGCTAAAAACGTCAACGGTATTATCCTTGACTTACGTAATAACGGTGGTGGCTCTCTAAGAGACGTTCAGCGTATGTCTGGTTTCTTCATTGAAGAAGGTCCAATCGTACAAGTGAAAGCTAGAGATCACAGTCCTGAAATTTTAGAAGACAACGACCCTAAAGTTCAATACGACGGGCCACTTATCGTAATGGTAAATTCTTTCTCTGCATCTGCATCTGAAATTTTAGCAGCAGCTTTACAAGATTATGGCCGTGCTGTAATCGTTGGGTCTAACGCTACTTTTGGAAAAGGAACCGTACAACGTTTCATTGACTTGGATCAAGGATTCCGTGGCGATTCTGATATCACTCCACTAGGTGATTTGAAGTTGACCATCCAGAAATTCTACCGTATCAATGGTGGTTCTACTCAGCTGAGAGGTGTAACTCCTGACGTTGTTTTACCAGACCGTTATCACTACTTCGAACTAGGTGAAAGAGAAAACGAATACGCAATGGAATGGAGTGAAATTAAGCCAGTGAAATATCACCAAACGGTATCATCTCTTGATAAGTTAGATAAGATTAAAGCAGCAAGTGCTGAGCGTGTTAAGAACAATGCAAGTTTCCAAAAAGTTTTGGAACAAGCTAAGTACGTAAAAGAAAGATCAGACAAAACTTCACAGCCACTTAATCTTGAACAGTATCAAGCAGACCGCAAAAAAGCGATCGCTAAATCAGATGAGTACGAAGATATATTTCCAACAATTGAAAGCATGACTGTTAAAAATCTGGAGGTAGATTTGGATGCCATCAACATTGATGAAGCTAAGGCTGAAGAAAATAAAAAATGGTTAGAAGGAATGAATAAAGACATCTACATCGATGAAGCCTTATCCATCATGAAAGATATGATCGAAAAGGATAACTAGTAGAACGCTTGTCTTTAAAAAGAATCCCGAATTTGCTGACTGGCAAGTTCGGGATTTTTTTGTCCTTTGACGGGGATGCGATCACAGATCTAAGGGATTGAACAGATAAGGGACGAATTTTTTCTTTTAGCGCGCGCGATTAGATTTTTAACTTTCACGATCGCAGAAAAAATCCGTCTAAATCCGCTCAATCCGTCCAATCCGTGTCCCATCCCCAATAGAGGGCCACCTCTTATGAATAAATCCATCAAATCCATCTCCCATCCTCCTTATTTATACCTAACTTGCAATCTAATTTTCCTAATCAAAAAAGAATAACAACTCTTGGATTATCTAACACTCGAAAATGTAAGTAAGTACTACGGAGACAAAGTGCTTTTCGATAATATAACCCTCCACGTAAATCAAGGAGATAAAATCGCATTAGTCGCCAAAAACGGATCAGGGAAAACAACCCTCCTTCGAGTAGTCGCTGGTATTGAAGCGCCTGAAGGCGAGAACAATGTAATCCGACTCCATCGTGGTGTCAGAATTGGTTACCTCGAACAGGAGCCCAATTTTAATCCCGACCATAGCATTGAAGAAGCTGTATTCGATTCTGATAATAAATTAATAAAGGCCATCCTTCGTTACGAAAAGTCTTTTAACAATCCGAACGATCCAGACGAGATGCAAAGTGCTATGATCGAAATGGATGATCTAAAAGCCTGGGATTTTGAAGCGAAGATCAAAGAGACGCTTTCTAAACTTAATATTGATAACCTTAACCAAAAAATAGGGCAACTTTCTGGGGGGCAGATAAAACGTTTGGCTTTAGCCAAATTGATATTAGAAGAGCCAGAATTCCTGATCCTTGATGAGCCAACCAACCACCTTGATCTCAATATGATCGAATGGTTAGAAGTATATCTTCAGCGATCTAGTATTACGCTCTTTATGGTGACACACGATCGTTACTTTCTCGAAAGAGTTTGTAACTCTATCGTAGAATTAGATGAGGGAAATCTATTCCGTTATAAAGGAAGTTATTCTGACTTTCTAGAAAAGAAATCCGCTCGTCATGAGAATGAATCAGTCGTTTTAGATAAAACTAAAAAATTATTCAAAAAGGAATTAGACTGGGTTCGTCGATCACCGAAAGCTAGAGGAACCAAGGCTAAGTCAAGGGTAGATAAATTTGAAGAAATTAAAGAAAAAGCGCACCAACAACGATCTAAAGACCTAATGCAGATTGATATGAAAGGCGCTCGCCTCGGGTCTAAAATTTTAGAACTTGATGGTGTATCCAAAAGTTATGGAGACCTCAAAATTTTGGAAAACTTTCATTACAAATTTCGCAAAAAAGAACGAGTTGGAATTGTTGGTCCCAATGGGGTTGGTAAGACGACCTTTCTGAAAATGCTAACCAAAGAAATTCGACCTGATCATGGAAGAGTGGTCGTCGGAGATACAGTGGTTTTTGGTTACTATACTCAAGATGGACTTGATTTAAAAGTTGACCGAAGAGTCATTGATGTAGTGAGAAGCATTGCTGATTATATTCCTATGGAAGGTGGCTATAAATTGACCGCTGAGCAATTATTAGAACGTTTTCTTTTTAATAGAAAACAGCAAGACGTTTTTGTTTCTCGACTAAGTGGGGGAGAGCGCCGGAGACTTTACCTACTCACCGTTTTGATGAAGAATCCGAACTTTCTAATTCTGGATGAGCCGACCAACGATTTGGACATCCTTACCTTGAATGTACTGGAAGAATTTTTGATGGAATTTGCAGGCTGTATCATTATCGTTTCTCACGACCGGTATTTTATGGACAAGGTAGTAGAACATCTTTTTATTTTCGAAGGTGATGGAAAAATAAAAGATTACAACTCCAATTATTCGGATTACCGAAAGGCTAAAAAAATAGAAATAAACGAACAGAAACGAAAAGAAAGAGAGTCGACTCCAAAAGTAACAAAGGAAAAAGAGACAAGCTCTGCTGAACCTGCTCGTAAGCTCACCTACATGGAGCGGAAGGAAATGGGGCGTCTCGAAAAAGAGATCGCTAAACTAGAAGCCAAGAAAGCAGAGATTTTTGAAAAATTTAATGATCCCTCTCTTTCTGGTGACGAAATTTCTAAACTGTCCATTGAGTCTGGTAAAATTGGAGAAGAGATCGAAGAGAAAGAAATGCGTTGGTTGGAGCTTTCAGAATTCGCTTAGTTAGAACCCCTGCCTCATTCTTACAACAAAAAAAATCGGGTGCTAAATGATTTTATTTGTTTAGAATAAAAGGGAAAAAAACGTTTACTAAACTTTTAAAGTTTAGTAAACGTCCAAAAGGTCCACTCATTCCTAACCTTGACCAAATGAAATCACTTAGACCCAAAAATCCCGAATTTGCTGGTTGGCAGATTCGGGATTTTTTAATAAAAGCAGTCTCAATTACTTTTCAGTAAGCTCTGCTAATTTATCTTCTAAATCTTCCTCATCTCCAGGAGTATAGCCATTGTGGTCGTATACAATGTTCCCTTCACCATCAATAATGTAAGTTTGTGGAGGATTTTGGAAGCCTAGCGCTCTTTGCAAATCTTGATTAGGATCACTTAAAATCGTGTATTCCCAACCATTTGTCTCAGCAATAGAACCTGCACGTGCAAGGCGCTGTTGTGTGTCAAGTGTAATCGCTAGAAATTGAATATCATATTGCTCCACCCAGTCAGGGTATAATTCAGAAATCGCTTTCAGCTCACGAATACAAGGCGAACACCAAGTAGCCCAGAAGCTAATAACGGTGATTTTTCCTTCTTTTGCGTAATCTTGGATATTAACAGTCTCGCCTTCCATTGTTTTAATTTCTACATCAGGTAAAGTTTGAGCAGATGCAGTGATAGAAAAAGCAAGAGCGAAAAGTAGAACAAGAGATTTGATTAATTTCATAATGAGCTAAAGTTTTATCAGTGGTTAATTAGTTTGAAGTTGTTTAAAAATGGAGGTTGAAATTTCTTGTAGCAGCTTGGTTCTCAGTACAAAGCTTAAATATTTTTTCGTAGCCATAGTTACGGTGAAAATATTTAAGTGAAGTAATGAGGATCAATGATTTACAAGAAAATCATCATTTTATTTTAAAACAACTTCTTTTATTAAAAACAATGGTTGAATTATATCTTAGTCGTTTATTTTGAACTAGTCCCCTTATGACCAAAGTGAAAAAAAGTTTTTTGTGTCAGTGTTTAGACTTTAAGGACAAAAAGTAAGATACGTTTGCAAATGATTCTCTAATTTTGAGTTCACCCCAAATTTACATCATTCTAACCATACTTGAGACGTATGTAAAGGTATTGGTTACCCCTTTTAACGTAATTTTAACTGGTTTCGCTCCAAATGTAATGAAATGGACTTTTCGAGAGAAGCAATGAGGTATAAAGCTAAAATAGTATCTTTAATTTT
>CALGLS010000184.1 GCA_937959375.1 uncultured Saprospiraceae bacterium | reverse complement strand
GTTTGCATCACTTTTTCTTAGTACTGGTCCTTTCTCTGGTGGATGGACGGCTTACCCGCCGCTTTCAGCATTACCTCAGGCATCATCTGGATCTGGAGCAGGTATGACACTTTGGACTTTAAGTCTTGTATTCTTTGTAGTTTCTGTACTTCTTGGAGGTATCAACTATATAACGACAGTCCTTAACCTACGTACAAAAGGAATGACAATGTGGCGTATGCCATTGACCATTTGGGCATTCTTCGTGACTGCAATTCTTGGTCTACTTTCATTTCCAGTATTGGTATCAGCATTTTTATTATTGATGTTTGACCGTGGTATGGGAACGAGTTTTTACTTAAGTGAAATTTTTGTTGGAGGTCAAGCATTGGATCACGTTGGTGGTAGCCCAATTCTATATCAGCACTTGTTCTGGTTCTTAGGTCACCCAGAGGTATACATTATTATACTTCCTGCAATGGGGCTTGTATCAGAAGTGTTGGCGGTACATGCACGTAAGCCGATTTTTGGTTACCGTGCGATGGTATACTCCATCCTTGCGATTGGTTTCCTATCGTTTATCGTATGGGCGCATCACATGTTTATGTCAGGTGTGAATCCATTTATTTCGAACTTCTTTGTAATCTTCACTTTGATTATTGCAGTACCATCTGCAGTGAAAGTATTTAACTGGATTACAACATTATATAAAGGTAATATCCGATTCAATTCAGCAAGTTTGTTTGCAATCGGTTTCGTATCTATGTTTATCTCAGGTGGTTTGACAGGGATTTTCCTTGGTAACTCTGCTATTGATATTCAAATGCACGATACTTACTTCGTGGTTGCTCACTTCCACATCGTAATGGGTATTGCAGCATTCTTCGGGATGTTTGCAGGTATCTACCACTGGTACCCAAAGATGTATGGTCGTTTCATGAATGAAACACTAGGTAAGATTCACTTCTGGGGAACTATGATTGGAGCTTACGCGATTTTCATTCCAATGCACTACTTAGGAATGGCAGGTGTTCCACGTCGTTACTACCGTTTTGATAACTTTGATGCATTCTCTCACTTTGAGACAATGAATAAGTTTATCACAATTGCAGCAATCATTGTATTCTCAATCCAAGTATTATTTGTGATTAACTTCTTCTATAGCATTTGGAAAGGTAAGCGTATGACTTCTAAGAATCCTTGGGGAGCCAACACACTTGAGTGGACAACTCCAATTGATGGTATTCACGGTAACTGGCCAGGTAATATTCCTTCCGTACACCGTTGGGCATATGACTATGGTAAAGATGGTATCGAGTTTATTCCTCAAATTGTTCCTTTACGGGACGGTGAGGAAGATGCTGGTGATCACTAGTGTGAATTAGAATAGGAATTAGAATAGGAATTGGAACCTGCCTGGCGGCAGACAGGTTTCCTTCTAACGTGAATAGATTTAAATAACAAAAGTTCATAGAAATAGTGTCTCGAACAAAAATAGCAGATAAAAAAGTCAGTTCAGTTATTAGTCAGAAGATTAGTGACTACAAGGTGCTGGTTAAGTTCAAATTGAACATGTTGGTTGTATTTTCAGCTATCATGGCCTATTTGATCTGCGCGCAAAGTGCGGTGAGTTGGGTATCTATCTCAATGTTAGCACTTGGTGGATTTTTGGTAACAGGTGCTGCTAATGCTTTGAATCAGGTATTAGAAAAGCAGCATGACTTGCTGATGAATCGTACAAAAGATCGTCCTGTGGCGACTGGTCGTATGGATACATCGGAAGCCGTTATGGCAGCAGGTTTTATGAGTTTAATCGGAATTGTATTATTGTCATCATTCAATGCTTGGACAGGAATGTTAGGCATGATGGCATTGATCAGTTATGCCTTTATATATACGCCAATGAAGCGTGTATCTCCAATAGCTGTTTTCATCGGAGCTATACCAGGTGCATTACCAGTATTGATTGGATGTACAGCGATGCAAGGGGAAATCACAGCGCTTGGTTTGGTTTTGTTTGGTATACAGTTTATGTGGCAGTTTCCACATTTCTGGGCAATAGCTTGGATGGGACATGAAGACTATAGCAATGCAGGTTTCAATCTGTTGCCATCTGCAAGCGGTGAGTTGGATAGCGATGTAGGAAAACAGTCATTTATTTTTGCTTTGTTACTATTGCTGGTTTCTGTAATGCCCTATTTTATGGGAGTGACAGGAATCGTTTCTTTGATAGTACTACTAGTTATAGGAAGCGCTTATGCTTTTTATAGCTGGGACTTATATAAAAAGTGTGATCGAGATGCGGCTAGAAAATTGATGTTTTGTTCATTTTTCTATTTGCCAATATCTTTGATTGTTTTGAGTTTGGATAAGATTTAAGACCGCTTTGCTGTCAGAAGTCAGACCGTCATGCAAGCATGACTGACAGAGGTCAGACTTCACTCGATATTGACACAGCGGACTCACGATTGCGGAAAGTCTTTCAGCTTAGCGATCTGACAGTTTTGGCAGAGCCAAGACGATCTGATAGCAAAGCGGTTTGACAGCTTGCCTACTGGTAGGCAGGCGAAGCGATCTCATTTTAAAAAATAAACTATGTCAGTGGCAACATTTGAAAATAGAAATCACCGTAATAAGATCCACCCGAAGATGTTTTCTCTTCTGGTAGCTTGTGTCAGTATTTTTATGATGTTTGCAGCTTTTACTAGTGCCTATGTTGTCCGTCAGGCGGCAGGGAATTGGTTGGAGTTTGCGATGCCGAAGATGTTCTTTTACAGTGCCGGAGTGATGATATTAAGTAGTGTCCTTTTACATGCTTCATATATCTTCTTCAAAAAAGGTAATGCTGTTTTATATCGGGGTTTGATGGCAGCGGCATTTGTATTAGGAATCGCATTTGTGTATTGCCAATATTTAGGTTGGTTGCAAATGCTTGATATGGGAATTGAATTGACAGGAAATCCTTCGGGATCGTTTGTATATGTTTTGTCTTGGGTACATGCTGCTCACGTAATAGGAGGTATCGGAATGCTGATTGTAGCAATGGTGCATGCCTTTTCGTTGAAATATTATGTTACTCCAATTCGAAAGATGCGATTTGAAATGACTTTATTATATTGGCATTTTGTTGATTTCCTTTGGATTTATTTATTGATACTATTTGTATCACAACAAACGTAAAACCTTCGGTTTAGTAAAGATGACTATAAAGTTGTTTTAGCTGAATCGAAATTATATTTATATTAAAACCAATTTTAGAATGTCTACAGATACAGTACACGACGAAGTACATGCGCATGATCCACATGCGAATACGGAAGACTGGAGTGGTGGTAAGCCAGTATTTGGTGCCAGCTACGGTAAGTTGATGATGTGGTATTTCCTACTATCAGATGCTTTCACATTTGCCGGTTTTTTGATCGCTTATGGTACACTTCGATTTAGTAGCCCTACGTGGCCAGTACCTGATTTTGTTTTTTCAACGACACCTTTCGGAGGTCATGGATTACCATTGATTTTCGTAACGTTTATGTCGTTCCTTTTGATCATCTCATCAGTAACAATGGTGAGAGCAGTACAAGAAGGACACCGGGAAAATAAAAGTGGGGTTGTCTTTTGGATGATACTTACCATTGTAGGTGGGGCTGGATTCCTTGGCTGTCAGGCTTGGGAGTGGAACAACTTGATTGGTACAGAGCATATGTCTCTTACAAGAAACCCTTTTGGTACTTACACAGCAGATGGTGTTTATATGACAGCGGATGGTAAAAACAGTACTGCTGAAAAAGATAAATTTGAATCTGGAGAGAGTTATTTGATCCATAAGTCGCACGTAGGTGCTGACGATCACGGCCATGGTCACCACGATGGTGAGCTGACTGCTGAGCAAAAGTTTCTTGCAGATGCTAATCACATGATCGAAGATCAAGTGAAGAAAGGAACCATTGCGATGGATGCAATTCCTGAAGTTGGTATCAATTTCCCAGGTTTTTATCTTGATAACGAAGGTTTCATTCATAGAAAATTTAGAACAAACGATGGGGTAGAGGGATTCCAAGAATATGGACCTAAGGCCTTTGGTGCACTTTTCTTTTTCATTACAGGATTTCACGGATTTCACGTATTTTCAGGAGTTGTATTCTTGATTATCATTATGTTGAATTCTGCATCTGGACTTTACGTGAAGCGTAAAAATGGATACGAAATGGTAGAGAAAATTGGTCTTTATTGGCACTTTGTCGATTTAGTATGGGTATTTGTATTCCTTGTATTTTATCTACTATAATTACTAAACTTGAATTTAAGTTTTAGTTATCAGTTAAATTTTAAAATTAAGCTATAATCATGGCACACGAAAGTTACGAAGATTCAAAAAAATTAGTTTTCAAGGGAATGTGGGTACTAGCCGCAGTGACGGTAGTAGAAGTAATTATCTCCCTTTTTGGAAAAGGATACCTTGGTATCAATCCAAAACATATGGGGAACGTAGGAGGAGTTAATATTTTACTAGTATTAGTAGCGCTTGGCTTGATCGTATTTTCTCTTTATAAAGCTTACTACATTGTTTATAAATTTATGCACATGGGCCACGAGGCAAAAGGATTGCGCATGACGGTATTACTGCCGATGCTTCTTTTGGTTTGGGCAATTATTGCTTTCTTCTATGAAGGTTCTGCATGGAAGAATAACAGAGAGAAGGTTAATCTGAAAAATGCAATTGAGCTAAATGATCTTGGTAAACCAATCGTAGAAGAGATCAAGGAAATGAATTAGTTCAATTTTAAATAAATTGAAAAAAAGCGAGGTCATTGACCTCGCTTTTTTTATAACTATATGGCTCGTTTTGTTGTTATAACTATAGTTATTAAGCTGAAAAATTTAAGTAATAAACTGCACCGAAAATGGAAGAAAAAAGAACTGGTAAGACAAAAGCAAAGCGAATCATTGAGTTAACTGCGCTTGCATTGACACTGATAGTCTTACCGCTTGGTACCTATATTTACACCAGTAAAGGATGGGATTATTTCATGGAAATGAAAGGAGAATTACATGAATACGGACCACTACCAACCTTTGCATTCCAAGATCAATCTGGGGAGATATTAGAAACGGCAGATGTGAAAGGACGATTAGTGGTTTCTGCTTTTATGAAACTGGGTGATGAGAAAAGCAATTTGATGGTCAGTCAAATGGCTAAACTTTACGATCAATTTAAAGAAAAAGATGTTGTAGTTTTTCTTTTCTACGTACTTAATCCTACAACAAATGCTGTAAGTACACTCGAAGATTTTGCGCAAGCAAATGGATTAACAGATGAAGAACAATGTTTCTTCTTGACAGGCGAACAAAATAAAGTAGCTGCAATACTCGCAGATGGATATAAATGGCCAACTGATTATGGTAAAAAAGATCGAGAAAATCCATATCAACTTTCTGCAAGTTCAACGGATGGGGACAGTTACTATCCTTACGTAGTATTGTCAGATACTTCTGCTGTGATTCGAAACTATTATGCTTTTGAGGATAATAAGGCGATGGGAAGACTGGTGGAGCATATTGCTTTGATGTTGCCGAATCGTGGAAAAGGGAAGCCGGTGGTTCGTCGGGAGGAGGAGAAGTGATGAATGGGGATTGGAATGTGAATTAGAATTAGAATTAGAATTAGAATGTTCACGCGGTATGCGAGTCCCATGTTACGAAGGTCTAAAGATCAGTAAGCCTGTGCGGCTCGAAGAGACGTATGCATCGCGAAGCAAAATAATTGCAGAGCTGAGTTAAGGAATGGGAATGGGAATGGGAATGGGAATGGGAATGGGAATGGGAATGGGAATGGGAATGCCCACTAACGCAAATACTACGGTCGAGTGAAAACTGAAATTGCGACTTTTACTTTAACTTCATTGCAACTCTAACTTTGACTAAAAAGAAAAACGCCAATTCCCCACCAACACAAAAAAATAGAATGAATAAAATCTGAAACAAATATTAGAAGATGAAAGAAAATATAGTACTAGCAAAAAAATTAAACATAGCGGCGAGTATCATTACCGTATTAGTATTGGCATTAGTAGGGGTGATGCGGGTACCGCATTTTAAAATTCCAACAACAATAGACTTCACCTTTTTACCTCCAATACATGCAGCTTTAAATACTTTGACTGCGATTGCATTGATGATGTCTTTTTATTTTATTAAGCAAAAGAATATTGATGCACATAAAAAATGTAATTATCTAGCATTAGGATTTTCAGCCTTGTTTTTGGTGTTTTATGTGATGTATCATTTTACAACTCCGGAGACGACTTACTGTAAATATGGAACGATTCGCTCCGTATATTTTTTCATTTTGATTAGTCACATTGTTTTAGCAGCAGTGATATTTCCCTTTGTTTTATTTACGTTTATTCGAGCATATACTGGACAGATTGAAAAACACAGAAAAATGGCAAAATGGGTATTCCCAATTTGGTTGTATGTAGCGATTACTGGCCCTGTCGTTTATTTTATGTTACGACCTTGTTACTAGAAAATTAAATAAGGAAGTACAGGCTATTGTAGGAACTTACGAAAGAAGGAAACTTCTAAGCTACTACTTCCGACTTACATCTTTATCCCGTATCTTTATAAAAATAATTAATTATGAAATTACGCATATCTAAAATAGTTTCAGCCCTGGCGATCGCAATGCTATTTATGTTGGCAACCCCAACCACCACAAACGCGCAATGTCCCATGTGTAAGATGGCAGCAGAAAGTAATCTTAATGAAGGAGGTACTGCCGGAGAAGGATTGAATAAGGGGATTTTAATGCTCTTCTCAATGCCCTATCTACTTGTTGGAGGTGTTGCCTTTGTTTGGTACAAAAACCGCCGAGAAGATGCGGACTGGGATACGGATGCTCGGTGGAATTAAAATAGGAATCGGAATTGGAATGTAAATTGGAATTGTTCCCTCTAACGCAATTCAAATTTCACGATAGAAGGCCATTCCAATTCACATTTCCATTCATATTCAAATTCTTCACGCCCTCGGTATCCGTTTCCCACTTGTCAAAGGCATCATGTAACCTACACTCACGCCAAAGCCTTGATTCTTTAATTTTAAATCTACAATTGGTACATCATATACATTGGTAAAACCTTTTGTATAGCGAGCGTCGATGAAGAAGCTTCCACCGTTTTTATTATAGAAGTTGACACCAGCACCTATGGTACCACCAACTTCAAAACGTTCGTAACCTAAGCTGGCCAAATCGAGTTTTTTATCGACGAGTCTGATGTCAATCAAAATTTGGGCAGTCGTTTGAAAGCGGCCTCCTGTAGCGTAGCCAAGGGTAGGACCAGCCATGAGGTAGCCACTAACCTTATTATTTCCAAATTTATATTTTGCGAGTAGAGGAGCTTCAATGTAGTTAACCTTAGTCGTAGCTTTTACGCCAAGTGGAATAGGTACATCAAATAAGTTGAGATCAAATCCTTCACGGATTGTAAATCCTTTTTGAATATAAGCCAATTCTGGTTGAAATGAAAAGTGGTCATTGATCGCTATATCTGCCACGGCAGCAATGTTAGGACCTACAATGAATTTAAAATCGGGAACAATACCATCCAGAACAGAAGGTTCCGGAACATTAGAATAATTTAAACCAGCTCTAAAACCGATTGATGTTTGCGCAACAGCAAAGAAAACCATACAAGTGAAAAGTGCGGTCGTGAAGATTCTTTTTGATTTGTTCATGTCATTTGATTTTACATGTTAGTAATAAAAGCACTCTCAAGGAGTATGTGGCTTTTGACTAACGGAATGCCAAGAAGTTAAGTTAAGAGAGGTTAATGGTTTGTTAGCGTATGTTAAATCAATAGGTAAGTCTACTTCTAGGTCGAATGTGAATCTTTACTAAAACTACCAAAAAATAAAAGTAACCAACCTGCAATGAAAAATACGCCACCAATAGGTGTGAGTGGCCCGAGTATTGCAGCTATCTCAAGTCCCATAAGGTGACGGCATGCTAGACCGTACAATGAACCAGAAAATAGTAATATCCCAATCGTAAAGCAGATTGCTGCCCATCGACTAAGTTTAACAGATAAATGAGCGGATAGGAGATAGGCTATCATAATTGCAAAAGCGTGATAAAACTGGTAGCGAACACCAGTTCGGAAAATACCAATTTGATATTCATCCAATACTGATTTTAAACCATGGGCTGCAAAAGCACCTAAAACAACACCTAAAAAGGAGAAAATGAAAGCAATACGAAGGAAATTTTTACTCATAGCAAAAAAATGATTATTATTGTTATTATTGAAAAAACAAGATGTTAGTCTGTGATTTAATTCTCAAAGAACCTCCTTTTTTTTAACCCCGAACCACTAACACTCTTATTAAAAGTATTACATTGAGAAACATACGAAATATAAGTATCATTACCATCATTGTCTTGTCAATTTTGGTATTGATCTTCAAACCTTATCCTTTTTCACGATTGCCTTTTTTTCCTATTAGTGCTTTCGAAGCTGTTCCTGCTAATACAGGACTTTTCTTTGAGATAAAAAATCTCAATGGATTGAGAGATAGCATTAATGAGGAGGCCTACAGCAAAGAGTTGAATCAGCATTTTCTTTTTGAGCAGTTTAACAATGATCTTTCATTTTTGGAAAGTTTGACTTCTTATGATGCAGCAAAAGAAAAGTTATTGACCTCTAGCCCTATGATTGCAGCCTTGCAAAATAGTGGTTCAAGCGAAATGCATTATCTTTTTATCCTAGAGACCTCTTCAAAAGAAACCGCTTTAGATTTTCAAGATTTTTTAAAATCGAATCCTAAAACATCGGTGCATCCTTCTGTTTTTAAAGATGAAACGGTTTATGATTTGAAAAGCAAAGGAGGGGAGTCTATTTCTATAAGTGTGTTTAGAAATTTAATTTTGATTGGGAAATATCCACTTTTAGTAGAAGATGGAATTGGTCAATTAAAAACGTACAAAAACCGATATTTGAATGACCTGCCATATCGGAATGTTTTGTCTAAAAAAGGAAGTGCTATGACTGCCTATTGTAAACCATCTAATTTGGCTATGATGTCACTTCCATTTTTTAACAGAAAAGGAAAAGACCAAATGAGCTTGTTTCAAAACTGGGATAACTGGGTTGGACTGGATGTGTATTTCGAAGAAGATGGTTTACGGTTTGATGGTTTTTTGAAAAACAAAGGAAAGGGAATGCTCTCTGCTATAATAAGTAGCAAACCTGTTGACCGAACAAAATCGCTGCGAGTGTTGCCAGACAATACGGCAGTGGCGAGTTGGATGAGTTGTAGTAATATTAATAAATATGTAAAAGATGGTGCCTTTGAATCTAATGCCATTTTTAATAAATACTTTGTTCCATGGCTATCAGATCATATGGCTTATGTGATCACGGAACCTTATAGTACAAAACTAGATGCAGAGCGATTTTTACTTTTTGCTACAAAAGATTTGGATGAAGCCAATCGCTCTCTAGAAGAATTGAGTAAAGAAGAAGGTGAGTTAAAATCGTTTGAATATATGACTTATCCCATCAAGCAAATCATGACGGAGAGTTTTATAAAGTCAGACTTATGGGGAGGATCGGCATTTAAAAATCCTTACATCACATTTATTGATCAGTATCTACTCGTCTCTCAATCACAACAAGCATTGGAAGTTTGGATTGACAAATATATGTCAGGACAAGTTTTGACAAAACAAGCCTCCTTCCTGAAGTACAATGAACATATTGGGGAATCTACCAACTTTTGGCAATACCTTCAACCTGCTAATTCTAAACAATTAATGCGTTCCATTGTTCGGTCTGATTTCCAGAAACCATTGAATGAAGAATTTGATGCAATTCAAAATTTCTATCCAATCGGGGTTGAAATAAAGAAAGGAGGGAAGGTGACAGGTTTTATACAACATCAAGCTTCCGCCGCAACTTTAAAGACCAGTGTTTTGTGGAAAACAAAACTAAAAGGTGAAATAATAGAAGGTCCAACCGTACTTCAAAATCCAATTTCTGGTAAAAATGAAGTTTGGGTACAAGACAAAACGAATCTGCTTCATGTTTTAAATAACGAAGGGGCCGAACTTTGGAGTCGAAAATTGGATGGCCCATTATTATCAGAAATCAACATTTTGGATTTTTATCAAGGACAAGAACATCACTTCCTTTTCAATACGGCAGGTAAGATTTATCTTGTGAATAACAAAGGAAAAGATGTGGGGTCCTTCCCAATAAGGTTGCAATCAAAAGCAACAAATGGGGTGTTAGCAGTTGATTTTGATGGCAACAAAAAATTCAAGTTTTTCATTGCATCAAGGAATGGAAATGTTTATGGATTTGAACGAACAGGAAGACCCTTGCCGGGATGGAGTCCGCAATCGAGTGTTGGTCGAATAGAATTTCCATTACAACATTTTCAACGAAATGGAAAAGACTATATCGTCGCATTAAATAGAAGTGGGAAACTATATGTTTTTGATCGAGTAGGTAAACGTCGTTTTAATTCTATAAGACTAAAAGAGAAATTTTTGAGCAGACCTGCTATTGATAATCATCCGCTTGCGCCTAGAGTAGTGGCTGTTGATCGTAGTGGGACAACGAATGTAGTGAATCTGAGCGGTGCTAAATTCAAACTTGATTTAGGTTTCAAAGATCAAAAAGATGTTCGTTTTATTATGACCGATGTAAGAGGAGATGATCGCAAAGATTATTTAGCGCTAAGTGGTAACAACATGAAAGGGTTTTATTACGACGATGAAAATGAGTTTACTAATTTGTTTGACACTCAACTAAAGGACAATCCAGATGATCTGTTTGGAGTGACTATTCCAGGAAAGAAAAAGAGCTTCATAGGAACTGTTTCAAAAGAAAAACGAAAGATCAATCTCTACAATGGTGTTGGTAAGAAGTTTAAAGATTTCCCTTTGGCAGGAACAACTCCTTTTGAGGTGGTGAAGTTATTTAAGAATAGTGAGAATGTTTTGGTGGTTGGAAATGGGGGGAGTGTTTATGCTTATCGATTGCG